>SLRP01000229.1 GCA_007130845.1 Kiritimatiellia bacterium
CCCCTTGCCCGTTTAATTGAACAGTTGCAAAAGTTACCCGGTGTAGGGCCTAAAAGTGCTCAAAGATTGGCTAGCCGCACGAACAAGGTGATCCACTTCCACTTGTTCATTGGGAGCATGGGCGAAATGTTCGTGACCCGGGCCGAATCCAATAGTAGGAATACCCAACATCCCTGCGGTTGCCACGCCGTTTGTGCTGAATGTCCAGTGCCCCATTTCAGGGATTGTGCCGAAGGTTTCTTCATACGCGGCCCTGGCAGTCTGAACCACAGGCTCGTTTTCAGGCGTTTCCCATGCAGGGTAATATTTTCTCGTTGGGTAAACCAACCCGGTATAGCTGGGTGTGGTGTATTCAAGAACCTTGACCAGTGCTTCAGCATTCCTGACCGAAGGCAGATTGTACAGTTCTTCGACGGTTGTTTCTTCGGTTTCGCCGATGGTGAGTCGTCTATCAAGATGGATCGTGCATCCGTCGGCCACAGCGCACAGGCTGGGGGACTTGGACCGAATATGACTTATGGCAATCGTTCCCTTGCCGAGCGGGTCGCGTGCCGGCAATTCCTCATTGAATTTCTCAATATCCTTTATTATCGATCCCATCTTGTATATTGCGTTTACTCCGCGTTCAGGAGCTGATCCGTGGCAGGAAACCCCCTGCGTTGAAATCTCGAGTTCCATGCGTCCGCGTTGACCTCGATATATGCGTAGACTGGTGGGCTCGGTTATTACAACCACGTCGGGTTTGATCTCGTCCTCCCGGAATATATACTGCCAACACAGCCCGTCACAATCTTCCTCCTGAACCGTAACCGTGACGTACAGTGTCGCTTCTTCAGGGAATCCCTTTTCCTTCAGGATGGCGCCTGCATATACGGCTGATGCGACTCCGCCTTTCATGTCGGCCGCTCCGCGCCCATATATTACGCCGTCACGAAGAACCGGGTCAAACGGGTCGGTGTTCCAGTTGCCGCGCTCACCGACATCCACGGTATCGGCATGACCGTCTATGGCGATTATCGCCGGGCCGGTGCCGATACGGCCTATCAGATTTCCCATTGGATCCGTTGTTATCTCGTCGTATCCGAGATTATGCATTTCCTGCTTTATGCGTTCTATAACCGCCCCTTCCAGGGAACTCATGGAAGGAATCGCAATGATTTCCCTGAGAAATTCTGTGAGATTCCTTTCGGCATATCCGGCGGCCTTCAGGTTGTTATCGGGCATGGCTTCAAATCCTTTCCTTGCATGTTGTCAACCGAGCAGCCTCGGGAAGGGGCTTTCCATTCACCGTCAGGCCACGACTGTTCATGTCGGACTCTTCCCGTGCTAGAATACGGAGTCGACCTTTGCTGTGACGTCATATCGACTTCAACACTCCTGTTGCCTCATTGAATTGTGTTATCAATGCGTCCCATTCGCGGACCTGTTCTTCGGAGTAAAGCTCGTCCCAGAAGTCCTCGTCCCATAACCGGTTGAGATCTTTGGAATTCCTGCCCTGTTGTTCTACCCAGGTGAAATACTTGAAATTATGCAGGGCTTTCCTGTCAGAGTATGTCAATTCTCGTACATGGTCCGGCGTTATGCCCATGAGATAGCGTTCAAAATGGCCTGTGGCCGATTCAACGGTGTATGCCCCGTGTTCTTCGTGCATTTCGTCCATGCGGGATCTGTACAACTCCATAGAGTCGGTAAGGGGGATGAAAATCACATCGCGTGAATCCATGTCGTAATATCTCGCTGTTTTGACGGCGGCGACCAGGTTGCATATGGAAGAAATGCCTAGTCGGTCCAAAAGTTCCATGGTTTCCCCGCTGACGTTGCGTCCGGCGAGATATTCCCTGCCGGCCGGTTCATTGAACAGACGCATCAACTGCATGGTCTGTTCATCGTCCACCGCCACGACCATGTCCGTGTTTCTTATATTGTGAATCCATGGTACGTGTTTGTCTCCTATGCCTTCGATACGGTGAGAACCGAATCCGAACTGATACAGGGTGGGGCATTGCAGGGCCTCGACTGCTACAACTCTCATGGATGGATGAAGCGTGCGGAGATAATCCCCGGCGGCGATTGTTCCCGCTGAGCCTGTCGCGCTGATAAAGGCCGATAAACGGCTGTGATCCTTCCTGTAATACTTCTCGAAAATTTCATTAATTATCCCGCCGGTCATGTTGTAATGCCATATGGAATTACCCAATTCCTCGAATTGGTTGAATATGATGACACTGTCCCCGCGCTCTTCTCGCAGTACACGGCACATGTCATATATTTCCTTGACATTGGATTCTGTCCCCGGGGTGGCAATGATTTCGTCGGTTCCTATTTCCTTCAGCCATTCGAAACGTTCCCGGCTCATGCCTTCAGGAAGTATGGCAACTGCAGGGCAATCAAGAAGAGCGCAATCGTATGCGCCGCCCCTGCAATAATTTCCGGTGGACGGCCAAACCGCTTTTTGCGTGGTGGGATCGAAATTTCCGGAAACGAGCCGAGGCACCAGGCATCCGTATGCCGCCCCCACCTTGTGTGATCCGGTAGGAAACCACTTTCCTTCAATACCTACTATCCTGGCCTCAACGCCGGTCAATTCTGCAGGTAATTCTATCCAGTTCCCGTCTCCAAATCCGCCGCCGTACTCTTTCGGCTCATTTTTCCAGGTTATACGGAACAGATTAAGCGGATTAAGATCCCACAAACCTATATCCTTCAGTTTATCCTTGATCTTGCCGGGGATTGCGGATGGATTCCGTTGCTGTTCGAATGTGGGGAGAATAATTTTACGTTGGCGGGACCGCTCAACGGATTTTCGCAGGACTTCCCTGTTAATGGATTCAATAATCTTCATAGTCCCCGTAGGAAGCAACCGCTCAATGCTATTGTTTCAGCATCCCTGCGTCAACCTGAATGGCCGGCATCGGGCAATAATGGAGATTTTCAGAGTTACGGAGCCCCTGTTGTCTATCCCAGCAAGGCCAGAAAGACTCCGGCTGCCACGGCTGACCCTATTACGCCTGCAACGTTGGGGCCCATTGCATCCATTAATGGATTAACCCTTCCGCCTGTATGCGAGGATACGAATTGCTGCACCACGCGCGCAGCCATGGGCACGGCCGATACTCCGGCGGCGCCTATACATGGATTAATACGGCGCGAGCGAGGCATAACCAGGTTGATCAGTTTTGCGAATATGATTCCGCCCGCAGTGCTGCAGGCAAATGCAAACACGCCAAGCACCATTATGAACAGGGTTTGAGGCCTTAGAAAGTTTTCGCCCGCCATTGTGGCTCCGATAACGAGTCCCAGAAAGATTGTCACTATGTTGATCAGCGCCCCGCCGGCTGTCTTGCTGAGTCGGTCGGTAACGCCGGACTCCTTCAGCAGGTTTCCGAACATTAGCATTCCTATCAATGGAGCTGCGGTTGGCACCGCGAGCGATGCGATAATGGCTATCAGGATTGGAAATATGATGACCGCTGTCTGCGACACCTGTCTGGCCTGCGGCATGGCGATAGCGCGTTCATTTTTAGTTGTCAGTAACTTCAGGATGGGCGGCTGGATTATGGGAACCAGGGCCATGTAGGTATATGCAGCAATAGCAACCGCGCCCAGCAGATGCGGGGCCATTATTGCAGTTATGAAAATGGAAGTCGGCCCATCGGCACCCCCTATTATGCCTATTGACGCGGCTTCCTGCGCGGAGAAATCGAATATGTAGAACGCGCCCAGAGCGGCTATGAAAATTCCGATCTGCGCGGACGCTCCCAGCATCAGTGTCAGAGGCCTGCTCAGCAACGGACGGAAATCGGTGAGGGCTCCGACCCCCATGAATATGAGCGGCGGCAGCAGTTCCGTCTTTATTCCCGCGTCGTAAATGAGCTGCAGAAGTGGTGTCCGATCCTCCGTAGGAACGTAGTCGCTGGCAGCCGCAAGCATTGCAAGCGGCAGATTGGCCAATATTGCTCCGAAACCTATGGGAATCAGTAGCAGGGGTTCATAATTTTTCCTAACAGCCAGAAATATCAGCAAAGCGCCGATTAAAAACATAACGACGTTCTGCCACTCCAGATTCATGAATCCGGCTTGTTCTATTAATCGATCTAATCCATGCATGAATTTACGCCTGCTCGATGGAGAGAATAGGTTTCCCTTTGGACACCTCCGAGCCGAGATCCACGTGAATCCTTGCCACAGAACCGCTGCAAGGCGCCTTGACGTCGTGCTTGGCCTTCATCGCCTCCACTGAGGCTACGACCTGACCTTCACGCACTGCGTCGCCCTCCGAAACATTGATTTCAACAACCTCTACCTTGCCTTCGAAGGGGGAATATACAGGTACAGTTTCGCCTTTTCCGGTGTCACCGCCGTCTTTTTCAGTGTCCGGGACGGCGCCTGTCGGCGGCTCAATGGTGATGCGGAAAGTGCGCCGGCTGGAACCCTCTTCCACAGTACAGGTTGTGGTAACGGGTCCTGAAAAAACGGCTGGTGCAGTGGTTGCGGAAGCAGGTTTCCCGTCTTCGACATCATCCTCTTGTGCGGCTTTCTTTTTCAATGGGAGGTTGATCTTGGGTTTTCCGCTCAACAACCTTATTC
>SLRP01000049.1 GCA_007130845.1 Kiritimatiellia bacterium
TCCAGGTTTTCCCGCGCCCTCCGTGCATACGTTTCATCCACGGACTCAAAACAAAAATCGCTGATTTTATCAATATTGCTTCTAAATGGCAGTACCCTGGATCCCGCAGGCATTATTTCATCAGTGGAAATGTCATCGCCTACCTTCAATATGGCTTCAATTTCCATTTCCTCAGGCAGCGGATCAAAATCCGGGATAGATGTAATGTTCGGACCCTTTTCAAGATCAACCTCCCCGGCCTCCTCTTCCGGCAATGGCTTTACCAGCAGTTCGGTATTGAGAACCGGCCGTTCCGGATCCTTCACGCGAGGATAATCCATATCCAGTGTTCGCGGATCCGTGATGACGCCGGTCAACGCAGACGCTGCAGCGGTTTCCGGACTGACCAGACAAACCTTGTCCTCCCGCGTTCCCGAACGTCCCGGAAAATTTCTCGGCACCGTGCGAAGACTTATCTTGTGACTGGCAGGAGCCTGTCCCATGCCGATGCATCCGTTACATCCGGCCTGATGAATCCGCGCTCCGCTCTTGATAAGGGAAAACATGTGGCTGTCCTTCACCAGGTTCTGAAGGATCTGGCGCGAAGTCGGATTGATATCAAGTGAAACTTCGGGGCGTATGCGGCGATTCTTCACTATTTCCGCCGCAACGGCGAAATCCCTGTAGCCCGGATTTGCGGATGAACCCACGTATGATTGATAAATCGGTTCCCCTTCAACTTCACGTACCGGCACGACATTGCCGGGACTGGACGGCATCGCTATCAATGGTTCGAGTTCACTTAGGTTGATCTGCTCGCGTACGTCGTAGTCCGCACCTTCATCAGCCTCCAATTCCATCCAATCATTTTCGCGTCCCTGAGCCTTCAAGAAATAACGCACTTCCCGGTCCGATGGAAACACGCTGGTGGTTGCCCCCAACTCCGTGCCCATATTGGCGATCACATGCCGGTCCATGGTGGAAAGCGATTCCAGTCCTGGCCCATGGTATTCAATGATACGGCCCACTCCACCCTTCACTCCATGCCTGCGCAGCATCTCCAGAATGACATCCTTTGCGCTCACCCAATCGGGCAATTCGCCCGTTAATTCAACACCCCATATTTCCGGCATGTTGAAGAAAAACGGACGGCCTGCCATGGCCAGTGCGACTTCCAGGCCTCCGGCGCCTACAGCCATCATGCCTATCGCACCGGCTGCCGGTGTATGGGAGTCGGAACCAAGAAGCGTCTTGCCCGGCTTTCCGAACCGCTCCTGATGAACCGGATGACTTACTCCATTACCCGCAGGACTGTACCGCACACCGAACCGGCGGCAGGCAGAATGAAGAAAAAGGTGATCGTCGGGATTCCTGTGATCATCCTGTATGAGATTGTGATCGATATACTGTGCGGAAAGTTCCGTCTTGACGCGATCCAGCCCCATGGCCTCCAGTTCCAGCATCACAAGTGTGCCTGTAGCATCCTGAGTCAGTGTCTGATCAATGCGAATCCCTATCTCATCTCCGGGAATCATGTTTCCCTCTATAAGATGAGCATCAATAAGTTTCTGTGCCGCATTCCGAGGCATGGCTATCAAGTCCCTGTTAAACGCCCCGGTTTATTGATTGCAAATGCTCCGATATTTTTGCCCTGTCTGATTTCTGTTTCTCCATCAATTGCTCAAATACTTCCCGCGCCTGCCTTGTCTTGATGCGCTCGACAGCCTCATTAAAAAAAAGCGTCAGGGCGTCACTCATCTGCTGAGCGCCATCGGATACATCCTCAACAGTCATTGTCGGGTTCGGCTCATATTCGGAAAACACCTGCAACCGCTCCTTATCAGGTGTGTACTGTATCCAGGTGTCCAGCACATCGTCATTATTCGACAGGGCCTGCTCAATGGTTTCCTCAAACGAGGCCTCATGGCTTTCCAGAAAACGAAACATCATGGCAACACGATCCTCTTCTGTCCTGTCAGCAGCCTCCCCGTATGCCTCCTTCATGCGTCGGTGAAAATTGCGGACCCACTCCAGCAGATCCCTAGCCTGTTTGAATGTTTCCATTTTAATAATCTCCCTTCTGTTTTCTATTTTCTGAGTATTCCGCCCAGCTTCGCGGCGGGGCGGATGCATAATTGGGAATGATGGCCAACACTATCAGAATAATTGATACAAACACGTAGTTCTGATACGGAGGCGGCGGCGGAGCGCTTTCGTGAAAAAATGCCAGACCCATAAGCCACAGCGCAACGGGGATTATCATAAAATGGGCTTTTTCCAGCGGCCTCCAGAACGACAGAAATGCCATTGTCATGATTAGAAGCGCGCATACCAGATCGTTGGCCATGAGTCCGTACCCCTCATCTTCATATCTGAATATGAACGGACTCAACGCCAACCAGCATGCCAAAGCGAATTCCATTACCCTGGCCCACATTACGGTCTCCTGCTCATTTTATTTCCTACTTCGTACGCCACATCTGAAGGACGACCCATGAATGTATCCCGGACAATCCGCAGATCCCCGCCTGTCTCCATCCAGACTCGCCTCATATACAACCATGAAGACCATACCTCATCCCAGGCCAGCACAATAAGAGCGAGGCTAAGCACTGCGGTCACAAGGCAAAGAAAACACCACATACCCAGCACAACACCCTGCATGGCCACAAGCGTAAAACTTACCAGTCCAAGAGGGATGACGACCAATCCGAACATAGCAACCAGCCAGGGTCTATACTGCCATCGGCGTGTTGAACCGGCCAGCACCAGGATAATATCAGCAATATACGCGGTCATACCCATTACGGCGTCAGGAATGCGGAACCAACGGCTCAGGGCATGCGAAACTTCGGACGTCAATACGCTCATGCTTTGATCGCCGAAGAACGGGTCCCACACGGTTTCAATCATGCCGAGTTGAAACAATCCCATATAGCCGGAAATTACAGCCGCGACCCCGGCTACTATTGCGATTGCGACTCGTTCACCCCATCTGGATGGATTATATGACCACGGCACTGGGATGACGTGATAATCCGGATCAATCTCATGACCGGTCTGCGTATGAGGCCTCATTACGAGGAGTTTTTCTCCTTGTTGGATTCAGGCAGCTCCAGGTTGTTTATCCTGTAGAATTCCTCCGGGTCCCGTTTCAGAAAGTCAATAATCTGAACCAGCGAATCGCGCAGTCTTCGGGATGGATCCCAGTCGAGACGGCGGCGAGCCCGTTCGATTTCGACAGTATAGTCATCATCGGCCATATCCACCATCCAGGGCTTTATGAACGGATCCTCCCACGGGAGTTTATCCTTCACCCATGCCCCGGCCTTGGCTACCGGTTTTGGGATTCGGAGTGTCGGCCATTCCCTGTCGTGAATGAGTTCACCAAGGGTTTCCTGCAGCTCATCAAAGCTCATCGTGTCCGGCTCCGATATCAGAAACAATTCCCATGAATTCAATTCATTCCGCTTATCAACGGTCTTTCGGAAGCATTCGACCACGTCGCTGATATGTATGAAAGGCTGACCATGATCCTTGTCGCCGGGGAAAAGGAAACTTTCCAATTCCTTCTCGTAGATGCGGCGGATGTGATCCCCTATTGGAAGTGAGCGGCACTCATCCGTGTACACTCCGGCTATACGCAGGACTGCGACAGGGATGGCTCCACGCTCCTCTTTCAGGACCTGTTCGGCTTCCAGCTTGGACTCGGGATACTCCCATTCGGCCCGTGTCGGAGCCTCTTCCGTCAATTCGTCACGATCCCTGATCTCATCAACCGGTTTCATTACCAGAAGACTGCTGGAATAGACGAACTGCTCGACATCAAAGTCCTGCAAACCCCGGATAAGCCTGCGGGTTCCTTCAACGGTAAGTTGACGGTACATCCGGCTCGCGCCTCCTGAAAAGTCGTAATACGCGGCCAGATGAACAACGGACGCGATTTCCTCACCATGTTTGCCGCGAATGGAATCCAGCGCCCTGCCTACACTTTCATCATCAGTCAGGTCGCATTCAAGAAACTCCGAATCTTCAACGGGCTGGTCGGGTTTCCTTATATCAAGGCCGATAACGCAATAATCCCGGGTAAATTCTTCCGTCAGAGCCGCTCCAAGCATTCCGGAACTTCCGGTTATTACCAGGACGGGCTTATCCTTTCCGACTTTTGCCATGTTATACCTTTCATTTGACTGCATGATCATAATTCAGGAGATGAGCCGCAGATAAGGCCGTCAGACACGGTCGCGTATCTCCGGATGTCCTGCATTATCGGCACAGTGGGCACAACAATAGAAGGTTCCTCCAGCCTCTACTCCATGACCGAGAATGCGGCATCCGCACGCAGCGCATTTAGGAGCCAGCGCATGGATCGCACATTCGAAACTGTCGAATACATGCGATTCCCCATTAACAGTGACTTCAATCGCCTTATCGTATTCATTTCCGCATACTTCGCAGGTTTGCATGACACAACCTCCTTATGTTCCGGCTTTCGCTTTCACCATTCAATATGCATGTCAAAGGCGTCATTTCAAAAAAAATCTTAAATTTAAGGGCAGGCGTATCATATCCCGGCAATTCGGCATATGCCGAACTGCCA
>SLRP01000035.1 GCA_007130845.1 Kiritimatiellia bacterium
CCGGCTGCACGAAGCGCGATCAGAAGCCCCGCCAATACCCAGAATAATACAAGCACACCAAGCGCGAAAAGCAGTCCATGTTTGGCTACCGCTGCATGGCTTTCCCCTGCTTGCTTCACAAAACCCATGATTTTCAGGGATATGATCGGGAACACACAGGGCATTAAATTCAGAATTATGCCGCCGATGAATGCAAAGAGAATTGCAAGAGGCAGGCCGGGCCCATTTCCATCCAGAGGAAGAGCGGCAGCCGATGCATCATCCTGTAGTTTATCAACCCTTTCAACCGGCGCATTTACATAAATGGCGGGTTCAGATCCGGTCCCCCGCCAACCGGCTTCAGACACCAGGACGCCTGTAATTTCGTTGGGAACCTGTGCGTAAATGGCAGCCCGATCGAGATCGAAAGTATAGCCGTCATCTGTACGCCTCCAGTTCTGCAGAGCTGCGTTTTCGATTATTTCAGGAACATCAGGGAAGAAAAAGGCGTCATCTATTTGATTGTCGTGCCACTCCGGGGGTTCTGCCGTTACCCTGATGGACTCTTCATCCATGTATGCTTTGAAAATCCATTCGCTGTCCTCTACAGGAAGCTCGGACTTTGCCTGTGAAAAGCGCTCCGCCATATCAGGATCAATTTCCGGAGCCATGGCCCTCACTGGAAGAATCAGCCTTACATCCGCTTCCCCCGGGAGACAAATCTCCTTGCAGACAAGCCATTCGGCACGGGCTTCAAGGGTAACGTCGATATCCGTCTCCAGGTCGGCAGGAGGAGTAATCTCCACAAGAAGCATGACTTCCCTCTCATAACCGAAATTTACCAGCGGCTCCATGACAATGCGTTCCGGATATGGCCACTTTATGGGTCCAGCATCGAAACCTTCCGGCAGGTTCCACTTTATCCTGGTTTCAAGGCCTGAATCACCCGGGTTAAGCCAGTAAGTGTGCCAGTCCGGTTTCATATCCATTCTAAGGCCGACATTGAACGGTGTGCCCGGCTGGATGGATGTGGTTTCGCTTACAAGTTCAGCCGCAACATAATCGGTATGCACGGGCCCCTCGGCAAGCAAAGGCAAAACCCCTGAAATGAATGCGGCAAAGGCAGGTAATAATCTATTCTTAAATCTTATGGCAAAATTCAACATGACCAGAGTTCCGCTCTGAAGATACTCTAAAACGCACCCTCAATATATGTATTTTTTCCAGAAAAAAAGAGAAACCCTGTTTGTTAACCGGATCTCAGGCTGTATGGTGGCATTGAAACGAATACATCAATATAACCTTGACCGATTGAATTACAAATATGGATGTTGTATAGTATCAAATTCCTTGATTATCCTCTTGAGTTTATGGGTAATAATAAATAATCATGTGCAAAAGAGGGCTATCAGGAGGTACAAATGAAATTCCAACCGACGGTTTTTCATGGAGGATTCTCCGCCGGGAGCAGAAATGAAGTCTTTACTTAAAAAATTGTATTTACACGGCAGTAACGGCGACAAGGCATTGCCGCTTGATCAGCGGTATGAATCCGACATGGTGGTTACGCCTGAATACCGTGAAAGCCTGCCGGACATGCAGAATGTGTCCGACACGGAAATTCTCGGTGCCAATGTCGGGATTCAGCAGGTAGGCGTGTCAAATTTCAAGCTCCCGCTCAAGTTCAGGACAAAGTGGGGTGAGATCCTGAACCTTGAGACACGTGTATCAGGGACGGTTTCCCTGGAAGCCGGGATAAAGGGTATAAATATGTCCCGGATAGTCAGGTCATTCTATGACTACAAGGACGAAGAGTTTACGGTCGAGACCTTGAAAGACATCCTGCTTAAATATCAGGAAGTCATAGATTGCCGGGAAAGCAGGCTCAAGCTCGACTTTTCATATCCAATGCTGCAGAAGAGTCTGAGGAGCCATCTTGCGGGTTATCAGTATTACAAGTCAGGCTACGAAGGCCGTATTGGCCTGGACGGCGGTTATCGTAAATTTGTAAACTTTGATTTTGTATATTCATCGGCTTGCCCGTGTTCTGCGGAGCTTGCTGAACATGCCAGGGATACCAGGGGCATTTACAGCATACCCCACTCCCAGCGAAGCACTGCCAGGATCAATGTCGAAGTTGATTCTGCGTCCAGTATATTTATTGAGGATCTTCACAAGCATTGCCTGGACGCGCTGGAGACGGAAACACAGGTAATGGTCAAGCGCGAAGATGAACAGGCATTCGCTGAGATGAATGGCGCCAAATTCAAATTCGTGGAGGATGCCGTTCGCCTGGTGTATGAACGGCTGGATTCTGATCCGAGGATAAGGGATTTTGAAGTAGCGTGCGCACACCTTGAATCACTGCACTCGCACGACGCTGTTGCAGTCATTGCCAAGGGTGTTCCCGGAGGATTTCGAGCGGATTATTCCAACTTCGAAGATCTGATATGCTGAACAGTCAGCGTTTTTTCTGCGGTAAATAAGATTCCTATTGATAATTGTCCGTGTATGGGCCATAAATCGTCGGACCAATTTCAATGCGGGGACGTAGCTCAATTGGTTAGAGTACCAGACTGTCGATCTGGGTGTTGCGGGTTCGAGTCCCGTCGTCCCCGCCACTAAATCAACGACTTACAACATCATTCTGTCGGAATCAAGACCCTCTTTCCATTGATATACAGGGCATGCTCATATAATTACTCATCCCTGAATTCCCTAACCTGCCCTGTCCTGCTATCAGAATGCAGGATCACCACGTTATCCGGATCCACAGGACTGTTTTCCGACATCGGTACATCCTTCTTCTCCTTGCCCAATGTTGCCACGCTCTTCATGGCGGAGAGCTTTTCGCTCCCTTTCAAGGCGGCATTCTTGTCGTCGTACCATTCGAACCAGGGCAACCCTGCGCGGGTGTACTCCTGAGCCGTGGGCGGCGTGGTAGGAGGATATTCTCCTGTGATCTGATGCCAGACCATCGAGTTGGCAATGTGGACGAAGCAACGGCTTGAGTGATCCGGATCCCAGTCGGTCAGGTCATATGGGTCTCGGTAGATTTCCTGCCTCATCCGGCCGCCCGGCGCCAGCCCCATGTCCGCCACATATGTGGGACCTTTCTCGTCCAAATAATAACAGGTGCTTTCCATGGCCAGCTCCTCTCGATCGCACTTAGGAAAGCGCCTTTCATAGATCTCGCGCCTCATGGGATACACAGCGATTTGAAGGCCTCCATGCTCGGCCTTTCCCGTCACCTGTTCTTCGGCTGTGTAGCCTGCGCCAAGAGGCATGGCGACAAACTGACGGATCAACCCCTCCTCTACGCAGTAGCCGTCCAGCCATGGCTGTTCAGGAGAGACCACGTAGTCCTGTTTAGGGTCACGATTAAGCCCGCGTGTCCACTCCGATCCTGTAACCGCATTGGTCTTGCCCGTCGCCACCTTTATGGCAAAGGGATACGAGGTTGCACGGTCAATATCGTAATCACTGTGAAAATTGATCCACATGGCCTCCGACTGGTACATGGGCAGCATGACCCCGCCATGCTCGATCCAGGACGCCGGCACATGTTTGGAGTAGTCGTCCACATGTTGAAGCGGAAAGCGGCCCAGTCCCGGAGGAAGGGGATATTCTTTGTCATC
Source organism: Kiritimatiellia bacterium (assembly GCA_007130845.1). GTDB lineage: Bacteria > Verrucomicrobiota > Kiritimatiellia > SLAD01 > SLAD01 > SLRP01. Next base: position 3,618 of record SLRP01000035.1, read on the forward strand.
ATCCGGAATGCGCAGGGTACGCTGAAAATTGATGGTTAGACAGGCCGAAGGATGCACCTCCGGAAATGAAAAGGTCAATGAGTTGTTCTTGAGTTCGATCATGGCCGTTCTCCTTTCCTGTTACCAGTTTCCATCCCGTACCTCCCTTACCACCCGCAAAATGGAGTGATCGGGCACGTCCTTCAGTTGTCGAATCAGTTCGGCAAAGAGCTTGGGGCGCTTCATGATTACCGACCGGAGATCCTTTGAGACCTTTCCCGCCAGTGCCAGGAGAACATCGGGATCTTCATTCAAATCCCTGGCGAGCCGAACGATGGTGTCCTCCGAGGGAGGCGCCACCTCGCCCCGTTCGACCTTGCTCAAATACGAGGGCTGAATCTGCAGCCTTCCTGCCACCTTGCGGACAGAATATTCAGCTCTCTTTTCATGCAGAGCCTCACGCTTACTTCGAACATATCTGCCAAAGTCTGTATTCATAGGTACTGTATAGTACTTGATACTCACTACACCGTCAAGACACTTCTGCATTTTTTCTGTAGAAGAAGGGCTGTTGAATCAAATATGGCTGTTAAAACCACGTAAAGACGTTGATTAATGGACACTTACAGCTAAGAACTGGGACTGACATCATCAAAACCGGGGTCTCACGGCACTATTTCTCTGTCCTGTGTTACCATCTTTCTGTGAATTGAGAAGACTCGACCCTGATTCCCTCCTGGGAAGGTAGAGGCAGATCGTGACCTTTCTCAAAACCTTATGAACCCGAACCTCACCGTCCAGTGATAATATGCCTTGCGGTGACCGCGGGCCCTGACTGAGGCGCCCGAATCGTCAGGTCCCCAGGCATCTCCGTGATGCTGTACGAATACCGGTCGCAGAGCGTCCGCATCCATGATCTCCACCG
>SLRP01000197.1 GCA_007130845.1 Kiritimatiellia bacterium
ACCCCGGTATCAGGATGACAGGACATCCATGATAGCCCTGATTCCCTTGAGATGGTTGCTCCCCGCCCCATCACACCCGATTCCAAATCGATACGGCAGGATATTCCTCCAAGACCGCCGTGAAAGCTATCCGCCACGCCACGCACCCTGCCTGAACCAAACCTATGAGCCGCCGCCGCGATGAATGGTTTGCCGCTCTCAGGATCCCGCAGCGTCAGTACACGAACCGTATTGGCGGTATCGGGATAGATTTGTGAGGCATACTCTGCCTGCCTCACAAATTCAGTGATGAAATAATCGTCCAGTGTTGTGATTATGTCAGACAAGTCGCCGTGAGAAGATTCATGTCCGTTGATCGTATGGATACCTTCATTGCGATCCACCACAAATATGCCATTCCCTCCCCATCCGTGTACCGGCTTGAAAATAACCGGCCAGGACCATTCATCGTCAGAGCCCGAGGCTGCGCTGAAATCCGTTGCAGGAAAGGATCCATTAATAAAATCCACAAGGCCCCTCTGCACATAACCATATACGCGTGGAGTGTCTATCCCCATTGAATTCAGGGCCATGGCGAACACCAGTTTATTGCTGATGGTACTTCTGTATACGCCGTTGATCTGCTTGTAACGAACGAATGGAAGCGAGTCATTCATGAAGTCCGAAGGCTCCTGCCTGCCCAAATCATAAAGTATATGCGATTTTGGAAGAAATCCGTATCTGAAGGCACGGAACCTGTCCCTAAGACCAAGCTTCAAACCCGATCTCATACTGCTGTTGATAAATACAAGCGGAGCATGCAAGATGAGCAATAATTTCAGAATGCGCCCGAAATTTTCCCATCTTTTGGCAGGGGTAATGCCGTATTTCCTGTATAAGGCGCTGGTTGTCATATCATCCATTCCAAGTGTCGTCGAGACGTATGAACCTATTTCATGATGCGTCTTGTGATTCCGTAAATAAACCACACAAGGACACAAACTGGTTAACTGCGATACACGGAAGTCTGAAATGCATGCCGGCATGAACCGCCCGATTCGATTTCATCAGGCAAGTGAGTCTACTGAAGGGAAATGGCAATTCGCACTTAGAAACGGGGTGCATCAGCCTCATGGATACTGGCCGAAATTATCCAGCCCCATCCCCTCCGGAAAGCCTGAAATCAGATTCATATTCTGCAACGCATTACCCGCCTGCCCCTTTATAAGGTTGTCGATAAGCGAAATAATCCTCAATCTGTTGGTCCGCTCATCAACGTCTACGATAAGGTTGCAATAATTCGTTCCCCTGACATGCTGCGTTCCAATAACTGCATTTCTATCATATATCCTGACAAACGCATTATCCCGGTGAAACGACCGGTATATATCCATTACGGATTTCGGGTTTACGCCCTCCCTGAGCGTTCCGTAGAGACACGACAATATACCCCTGCATGCTGGAACGACCTGCGCGGTGAATGTAACGGGAACCTCTTTACCTCCCAACCGTTTCAGCGCCTGTTCGATTTCCATGACGTGCTGATGGCCTGAAAGACGATAGGCGTTCATATTGTCGTATCGGGCGGGATAATGAAATCCGGGGTTCGGTTTTTTGCCTGCTCCTGAAACTCCGCTCTTCGCATCGCAGATAATACTGGAAGGCTCGACGAGATCAGCCTGTACTGCAGGAGCCAGGCCGAGCGTACAGCCTATGGCAAAACATCCGACATTCCCCACCAGCCGTGTTTCAGCATTCAATTGGCTCCTGTTGAGTTCAGGAAGGCCGTACACGGATCCCTGCAGGAGGTCGGCCGACTTGTGAACCGGGTCCCTGCCGATACGCCTCGCATACTCCGCGTAGGCTTCCACATTATTGAACCGGAAATCGCCGCTGTAATCGATTACCCTGGCGCCCTTTTCCAGTTCCACGCGGGCATCCTGCATGGCTACTCCATCCGGCGTGGCAAAGAAGACCATATCGGCTGGCTCCTGCGCGGCCGCATCGTCCGGAGGCAGAATAGGCATGTCACAGAATCCCTCCAGGTGCGGGTACAATTCATTTATCTTCATACCCACATCCGTTTTGGCTACCAGGCATGAAATCTCGACTTCCGGATGCTTTAACAGCAACTCCGTGATGCCTACACCGCCATATCCACCGGCCCCTATGACTTTTGCCTTTATCATGTGACCGCAACCGTAGTCAGTAGGAGACCTGTTGTCAAAGCAGGAGTTTAATGTGAAAGCCTTACGCAGTGCGCCGGGGATATTCCGCAACGATCTCATGCAGAAATTGCCGCGGGTCAGGCATTTATCTTCAACGACGGAACAGAAGGTTGATTATCAGGGTCAGAACCACGCTGATTATGATCATTGAGGTAAACGGAATAAAGATACTTTTGTGTTCGTCCTGTATGCGGATATCCCCGGGAAGTCGGCCGAACCAACCAAGAAGCCATGGAGCATACACAAGTATCAGGCCTATCAGGATCAGAACAGCTCCGCCGGCAATAAAAAATCGTCCGGTGTTCATATATGAATCAATCCCTCAATCCTTGTACGGATCGTTTACATCTTCTCCGGCCATTGCAACACCTATTGGCCGCAGTTCTTCAATGATGCGAACGGTGCCCTCATGCTCTTTAAGAACATCCGGCAATCTGCGATAGGCCTGAGGCGCCTCGTCGCATCCCCCACCCCGCAGGCACACCCCCTTCCGTCGAACCCAACTCTCCATATCCCGTCTGGAGATCCTGCCCCTGCCAATGCGGACAGGACGGCCGCGCTTCCATTTCACCTTTCCGGCAGCCGCTGTTCGCGACATGACACGACCCGCACCGTGCACGGTGGAATAGAGCGCATCCCTCGAAGCCGGCGAATCGATGCCTTCAAGTATCACCGCGTTATCGCCCATACTGCCTCCTACAAACCCTTTCTGACCGGGAAAGGCAGGAGTGGCTCCCTTGCGAACCACCCACAAGGTTTCCTCTCCATGCCTTTCCTTCCATGCGAAATTGTGATGGTTGTGTACCTCGTCCAGTATCCCGGCGCCCAGAATTTCTTTTACCACCATGCGACACGCATATTCACGGCCTGCATAGGCATATCTACCAGCCAGTTCCATGGCGGCAAGATAATCATCAGCCAGGCGAGATCCGATCTCCACCATAGCCGGAGGCACATCCATCCCTCCGGGCGCGCCGACCTTTTTCAGAAACCATGTCGCTGTCCTGTGCCCGAGGCCCCTCGACCCGAAATGCACGCCGATCCATACACGATCCCTGCCATCCACAAATACATCCACGTAGTGATTTCCACTGCCGACGGTTCCGAGCTGCTCGCGAGCCATATCCTTGAGAGGAGCAAGCACCGGCATCTTCCATGCCGGATCGTCAAATAGCGGGTGATCCACCCTGTCGGGGTTCTTGCGCCCGATTCCGAAGGAAATCCGGTGATGGATATCGTCCATTATCTTTTCGATATTCTTTCGGACCTCAGCGGCAGGCGCATCCGTCATGCATGCCATATTTCCGCATGCAATGTCGTATCCCACACCGGACAATGAAATACGGTCCCTGTAAGCCACCACGCCGCCGATGGGATGAGCATACCCTTTATGACTGTCGGCGCAGAGAACGCCTTTTTCACCCCCGGAATCCAGACATCGACTCATCTGCCTCAATGTGTCCGTATCAGGATCTCCGAATATCTTGAGATTTTCCCTGTCCTGCCCGGAATCCATCGCTTACCCCCATTTATCAATCCTGATGCTACTCCAGACGGCTTCATCTGGATTTTTCCACGGCTCTTACATAATCAAGGATACCCCCGGCTATACCCCGCGCAAGGGCATCCCGGTACTCGTTTGTCCTCAACATGGATTCTTCGGATTCATGGGTTAAGAACGCGCATTCAACAAGCACCGCTGGACAGTGTGCGTCCCGCAGAAGGGCAAAACGCGACCTCCGCACCCCCCTGTCAAAATTTGAACTGTGTTCAAGGACGCCTCGTTGAACAAGGTAGCCGAGGATTACATTGGCTCCGTCGAACCTATTTCCGGGAAGCGCAGGGTTGCCGGTCCTGGAGTCCGCGGTTGATGCGCTGGATGCATACCCTGCACCTGTCAGTACAAATGTTTCAGTCCCGCGGGCAGCGGGATTGGGCGCTGAGTTAAAATGAATGCTTACAAAAAGGTCCGCATTCTTATCCGCCGCCAGCTTCAAGCGGTCCGGCAGGGATACACTGCGGTCGAATTCCCGCGTCATTACAACCTTGACTCCTGCGTTGAACAAAATGGCCCTTACCCGCATGGCAATATCAAGGGTCAACTCCTTTTCATTGAGGCCTCCTGCACTGCGCGCGCCCGAATCGCTTCCTCCGTGACCCGGATCAAGGACGACAAGCCGGTTGCCCGCGCTCTCAAGGTGACGCTTCGTCCGCATCAACGGATCAACCACTGTTTTGATATCAGCCTCAAGAACCGCCCATCGGCCTCGCACCATGTTTACAGGCCCATGCATCCA
>SLRP01000211.1 GCA_007130845.1 Kiritimatiellia bacterium
CACCGCAGTAAGAAACGGAGTTTGAAATTGACTAATCATACTTATCATTGACCATATTTGAGAATGATCTACTACGTAGGTGTCACCGATAACGGCTGGTTTGAGTATCTCTCGGAGATAAAGCCGGACGAAGTCAATTTCTGGAGACCTGGAAGCCAGCTGAATTTCCGCGCCATTGCACAGGGGGCTCCATTTCTATTTAAACTGCATTCTCCTTTGAATTACATCGTGGGTGGCGGTTTTTTTGTAAGCCATACCTTCTTACCCCTTTCCCTGGCATGGGAGGTCTTTCAAGAGAAAAACGGAACCTACGGCCAATTGGATCTGCTAAAAACTATAAACTCACTCCGTGCTGACAAGGAACGGGACCCCGTTATCGGGTGCACTGTGCTAACCGATCCATTCTTTTTTGAGAAAGACGACTGGATCGAGGCTCCAACAGACTGGAAACCGAATATTGTCTCTGGGAAAAGATACAGCACGGATAATCGCATCGGGCAGGATTTGTGGAGAGAAGTTGAATTAAGGCTTCCTCGATACCGGCATACTGTCGATAGAAGCAAAGATGATTTTCTTGTCATGGAATCCCGGGAACGTTACGGAGCGGAACAGTTGGTACGCAGCCGACTCGGACAAGGCGGATTTCGTGTCCTCGTAACCGACGCTTATCAGCGTCGGTGCGCGGTTACCAGCGAGCGAACTCTTCCTGTTCTGCAAGCTTCCCATATCAAACCGTACGGAGAAAGCGGACCTCACCGAATTTCAAATGGACTTCTTCTTCGGTCGGATGTCCACATTCTATTTGATCGGGGATACATGACTGTTACGCCCGATTATCACGTTGAAGTAAGCGGACAAATCAAAGAGAAATTCCAAAACGGCAGGGACTACTATATCTACCACGGCAAGCGATTAGACTTACTGCCCTCAAGGGAACAGGATCATCCATCAAGACACTTTTTGGAGTGGCATAACGAGCGGGTCTTTCTTTCTTAATGTCCTTCACTGAACGCGCAATCATCACGTGCTGGATAAAGCGAATACGATTTGAACCATCATCGCACGGTACAATACGGAATAAGAGCACCTCTACTTCAGGTCAATGAGGGCGCGGCCGTCCATAGCCCGGATTCGGTCGTCTTCCACGCCGAGAAGGCCGGCAATGGTGGGCGCCAGATCGGCATTGGAAGCGTTATCGATATCTGCGTTGGAAGGAACCCGGCCGGGCGCATGAATAATAAGCGGAATTCGCACATCGGATTCGTCATTGCTTCCATGCTGACCCGGATTGGCGAAGTTCAATGCATATGAAGGGTCGGTCATAATATAGAAGTCACCGTGTCTTCCGGGATACAGCACTTTCAATTCCGAAAGCGTGCCCGCGCGTCCGCCGATATCGTGTTCAGTATAAATTCGATCAACCCATGCCAAGGCCGAGAGTATTTCAAAGGCTTTGCCATGGGTATCCCGGTCTTTCAGGTATACCTCGGCCGCGCGTCCGCCTCGTTCGTACAGTTTGTGTTCAATACCTGCATCGGCCAATTCAGGAATGTTGTGAGGATCGACCTCCACGGGAAGCACAACCTGCTCTTCGTTGGTTTGCGTGAATCCGTGATCCGAAGCGATTATAAATCTCCATGAACGACCCGGATCATTTTCACTCAACAGTTGTGCTATCCGGCTGGCATGGCTGTCCGTTGCTTCCAGAACACGGATATATGCATCGCTTTCAGGGCCGTGAATATGCCCGACGTAATCGGTCGCGCCGAGGTTGATGATGAAAAAGTCCAGCGTTTCCCCGGCCAGAACCTCTCCCAGCGCGTCCACCAGCAGATCATTCATCTTCAGCCGGCGGCGCAGTCCTTCCTCAGCCGAACCCTCAACGGACAGGGTATACCGGTAACTCCAGATCTCATCGGGATAGAGATCCCTGCCGCCGACCTGCACTGATGCTCCGCGAGCGCCGACGAGTTCGTAGCCTTTCATGGCGAACATGCCTGTGCGGAAACCGTGATCTTCGAGTATTTCAAACAAGGTGGGCACGGGCACCATGTCCTGGGCTTCTCGATATGTCGGGCCGTCGGTGCGCCGCTCGGCGAAATCCGCGTCGCGATACGCTCCGCCCACGACGCCGTGCCGGTCAACATGCGTACCTGTGGACATGGTTACGAAATTAACTCGTGTAATCGTCGGGTTCACCGACCGGGCACGGTCCGTAAACGCCCCTTCGCCGGCCAGCCGGTCAAGAAATGGTGTATCAGCGGCCTCAAATTTGTCTGGCCGGAAACCGTCTATGACGATCAATGCCACCCCCGGCGCAGGTTCGCCGGATGAGCATTCTGCCGCATGGTTTATGCCCGCGGCTAGCAGCATAACTGCACAAAACAGGTGTTTAAGCATGTTTTCCCCGAAATTGCCTTCTATGGCCGATCAGTTAACATAATACCGGGCCCGGAGTTTTCCAAGCCAAAGCCGCATGAACCGAGCGGCAACAGCGGGCGCGCCGGCCATGGGCACTAGCAAATCTGTCAGGATTTTTCGCTGTAGATGAGAGGATACTGATCATCGTCATCCAGCAAGTCGCCTACCTTCAACGACTTGAATATTCTGTCGGGCAGAATGGGGTTTTGCTGACCGTTAAATGTTGAGCCCTCCGGCATGTATGCGCAGGTCATTGCCATGCGTGTTCGGGGGGTCATGTTTGCGCCGGCGCCGTGCGCGGTAAGACCGTTATGAAAACTGGCTGAACCTGCCTTAAGCGGCGCGGGAACGGCCTCGAGTTTTGCCCATTCCGGGTACACCTTGAACAGGTCGCCTATATTTTCGCCGATAGGAGCATTGTCGAATCCTGCCTGCTTATGTGTGCCGGGCATGAAGTAAAGACATCCGTTATTCAACGTGGCATCTTCCAGGGCAATCCAGATGGAGATGGAGTTTTTCGAATGGAATGACCAATAGGGATTGTCAAGGTGCCATCCTGTGGGGTTGCCCCATGGAGGCTTGATAAGGGCCTGATCATGCCACACCCTCATTCCCTTTACCCCTGCAAGAGAAGACACCATGCGTCCCAGCTCCGGAGAGAGCATGTAACGCTTGACGGTTTCGTCGATACGCCAGAGATTGAGTTTCTGTGTGAACACCCTGCTGTAATAAGTATCGCCGTCCTCCCAATCCACTTCGCCGCCACTGACCTTCTTGCTCCCCATACGATCAACCGCCCCGGCTACCGCGGTCTTGAGTTCCTCAATTTCCCCGGACGACAGGAAATCGGTTACCGTAAGAAACCCGTTACGTTGATATTCCGCTATTTGTTCTGATGTAATCTGCGTTTTCATGCTGCTATAAATATCATGATTTCATATGTCTTGGATAATCTTTTACTCTCCTGCAATGGCACTCAAAAAGCCTGAAATAACCGCTGATGCAAAAACGATTGGGCACCATTTCACCGGGAGGTAATATTTTGATGACGGGCCGGGATCACACAATTAGAAAGTCAGCCACAAGCCGAAACCTCCCCACGTTAGGTCCCCTTCGCCTTCCCTGTCCAGGTTGGTCAGGGCCAGGCTGTGACTTGCCTGACCGAACAGCTTGGCATTAGCGTGAATACGCAAGGTCACCGCCATACCTCCCTGCAAGTTGTTTTCGCTTAAACGGCGCGGCCCTGAAACATATCCATAGTCCCATCCCAGCAGTACATAGGGGTGCAGAGCCATGCGCTATTCCAAGACAGGAATAGGGATATCGGCACCGATCCCGGTTTCCATGAAACCGCCTTTTACTTCATCAATATCGTAATAGATCTCCATGAAAAGCGTGAGATATTCTCCAGCAGAATGCTCAATGCCGGCATACAGTTCCCATGTCGCAGAATCAGCTCCGGACGGAAACTCCAGGCGGGTTGCACCCGCATATACTGAAAGAGGCCCTGCATCAACCCCATACTCTGAAAATAGATTCACCTCGTTACAGGAAACACTCAAGGCTTCGGCCCACCAAGCTCCCAGCCAGAGACCATGCCATCCCACGTCCAGTTCCGAAAACAGAAATGAAGTGCGCGGCATATTGTCGATACCTTCGGTTACATAGCAATTTTCCCAGGTCAACGAGGAATTGACATCCCAGTCCGGCTTATACCCGTAGGATGCTACTGCCATAAGAAAACAAAAGTATACGGCCAATCCCTATGAAATATATTTATTAAACATACCAGGCATATTTAACCTGCTATTGATAAAATACTTACAACAGAACAATGCATTTCTTCTTTTCGATATCAATGCGTTTAACCATGTTTATTACTATAAATGATATATGTGGTTATCAAGTTCATTGAGATCCTGAAACCCGGATTGCCGGAGAGAAAATGCTGCAAAACGGATTTTGAGAACGCCTTTCTAAACGCTGGACATAACAGGGATCACCCGGCAAGGTCTAGCCCATGCCGGATGACTTTCTCAAAACCATATTTCTGCCGCTGGCGCTCATGATCATAATGTTCGGC
>SLRP01000124.1 GCA_007130845.1 Kiritimatiellia bacterium
AGAAATTATCCACTGGAGACCATAAGCCGCTATATTGACTGGTCCCCTTTCTTCGCCACCTGGGAAATGAAAGGCAGGTACCCCGACATTCTAACCGATGAAAACACGGGTGAAGAAGCCACCAAATTGTTCAATGATGCGCAGGATCTGCTAAAAAGGATCATTGAAGAGGAATGGCTGGAGGCGCGTGCTGTTATCGGCATGTTCCCAGCCAACACGGTCAACAATGACGATATAGAAGTATATACAGATGAAAACCGGGATAAGACCGAAACTGTAATACACAATCTCAGGCAACAAATGATAAAGCCTCCGGGCAGACCTAACATGTGTCTTGCCGACTTCATAGCGCCGAAGGAAACCGGTGTGCCGGACTACATAGGCGGTTTCGCAGTTTCCACCGGGTTCGGAGCGGAGGAGGCCGCAGGCCGTTTTGAGAAGGAAAATGACGATTACAACAGCATAATGACAAAGGCGCTTGCCGACCGGCTGGCTGAAGCCTTCACCGAACATTTGCACGAACGGGTTCGCAAGGAGTTCTGGGGATACTCTCCCGACGAAAGCTTTGAGAACGCCGACCTTATCAAGGAGGAATATCGCGGCATACGGCCCGCTCCGGGTTACCCCGCATGCCCGGATCACACGGAAAAGAAAAACCTTTTCGAACTTATCGGGGCCACGGAAAAGACTGAAATAACGCTTACCGAAAGCTACGCCATGTGGCCTGGCGCCGCTGTCAGCGGATACTATTTTTCACATCCTGAATCGGCATATTTTGGCATTGGCAAAATCAATAGAGATCAGGTTGAGGATTATGCCCTGCGCAAGGGCTATTCAATGGAAAGCATGGAGAGATGGCTTTCTCCCATTCTTGGCTATGACCCGGATGAAAAAGACGACTCGGGAACAGATTAATGAATTACTGCGATATCGACTGGGACGTATGGACGCCGGGGGAACGGGCAACTCTCCTGTTTGTCATTCGTGACGGACACATTCTTCTGATAGACAAAAAGCGCGGTCTGGGAGCGGGAAAAGTAAACGGCCCTGGCGGAAGGATCGACCCCGGTGAATCCCCCGAGGAATGCGCTGTCCGCGAGGTACAGGAGGAATTGCACGTTACCCCCACAGGTATACGGCCATGCGGAGAGCTCCTGTTTCAATTCGTCGACGGATATTCCATTCACGGATATGTTTTCCGGGCTGATGGATGCGACGGCACAGCGAAGGAAACCCATGAAGCCAAGCCGCTATGGACCCCGCTGGATCAAATCCCGTATCAGAGCATGTGGGCTGATGATCGCATATGGTTTCCGCACATGCTGAATGGGCGTACCTTCACGGGGCGGTTTCTTTTCGACGGCGACACAATACTTGGATGCGAGATGATACTTTCCGAAATCTCCGACAATGAGGGCATCCGTACGGTTGTTAACCAGTCATAACGGCGAGAGCAGGGTCCCACCTATAAATCAACAGTGATATAAGCTGGTTTCAGCCATGTCACGCCGCATGCCTCTCCGCAATAGGTACGGTACAGGGCATGGAATTCAATCCTGCCGCCGCTCCACCAATTGGAAGATATCCAGTATTCCCGGAAGTCCCTGCAGGCTGCCTTGTTTGTATTCGAGCCCTATTGACTTTTCACAAACGGAGCACAGAATGAACCTTTTATCACACGGAGCGTAACTCAAGATGGAAGGTGGAGAACTTTTTTTTGTTATTTTCGCGGTCCTGGGAGGACTGGCGCTGTTCATCTTCGGTATGAACATCATGACTTCCGGCTTGCGCGACGCCGCGGGCCACAAGCTGCGCGCCATACTGGCCAGGACAACTCATAACCGCATTGCGGGCATAACGATGGGAACACTGCTGGGCACGCTAGTCCACAGCAGCGCGACAACATTGATGCTTGTAGGGTTTGTAAACGCCGGACTCATGACTCTTTCGCAGGCCGTTCCCGCCGTGCTGGGCGCCAATATAGGAACCACCTTTTCCATGATCCTTATTTCCTTCCGCCTTGGCGACTTTGCCCTGTTCATGATCGCCACGGGATTTGCCGTTTACATGATCATACCCCACCCTCAAATCAAACATTTTGGACGGGCATTCATGGGATTCGGCATGATCTTTCTGGGGATGGTCACGATGAGCGAAGCTATAGAGCCATATCATGCGCAATTGGCGCCGTATCTGGCACAAATAACCGGCGATACGCTGTCCGGAATGATCCTGGGGATTCTGATCGCATGGGCGGTCACCAGCGTAATTCAAAGCAGCGGCGCCACCATAGGCATTACTTTTGCCCTTGTAGACGCGGGGGCAATTACCGGATTCGACCAGATATTCCCGATCATACTCGGATCTCATCTTGGAACCTGTGTAACGGCCCTGCTAGGCAGCATAGGAACGAATATCCCTGCAGTTCGAACGGCAATTTCCCACATGGTCTTCAATGTATCCAATGTGATACTTGCGATTGCAGCCAAGCCCATATTCTACTGGCTTGTACCGCTGATGACGGATGATCTCAAGCGGCAGACAGCCTTCCTGCACATGGCGGTAATGCTGGCTGCGGCCCTGATATTTCTTCCCGCGACACGGCATTTCGCGAGTACCATCGCATGGATGGTACCTTCACGAAAACCACTTCCCAGCCCGAGTTTCCTGGACGAGTCTCTTCTGAAATATCCTGAAAAGGCGATCTATGCATGCATACAGGAGCTGCAGAGGGTTGCCATGATATGTGAAAGCAGTTTCCGTATGGCGGCCGAAACGATTCTTTTCTCGGCCGGCCGAAAGAACGTCCAGACAATCAAGCTCAATGAGAAAGCTGTAAATGAAATCAAGCATTCAATGAAAGAGTATCTGTCGTCCTTGTCCGGCAGAGTTCTTTCACGGCGGCAGGCTCTTCTTATCCAGCATCTCGACCGTTGCATCACGGAACTGGAACGAATCGGCGATCATGTCGACGCCATATGCGATTTATCCATGAAGCGCCGGAACATGAAGGGATCCTTCGTGGACAATGATGCTTTGAACCGGCTATTCGAACTTTACGAGTCCGCGCATGAAGTATTCAAGCTGGTTATCCAGTCTCTTGACCCGGAGCATTCCGATTTTCAGGGGATGGCTGCAAAGATCATGAAGGCGCGTGACGAGTACCTGCACAAGAGCATGAATACCAAAGAGGTTTTCACGGACAAGGTGGCCAAACGTGAAATAACACCGCTGGCAGGAATCATTCTTAACGAATATGTTGCCGCCCTGGACCGCATAGTCAGGCACTTCAAGATGATAGCGCTGGCTGAACAGCAACCGCAATTCTGGATAAAACGGAAGAAACTCGACAGGGAAGCAGCCGAGGCTCCGGAAACCCGCCCGCCGGAACAGCAGGATAAACACGATTACCTGGACAAGCTGCAGAGGGAAGATTACCTGTGACCGGAATCAGCAGCCATGGCGTCCCGGCCAACCGGTCATATACCCGCGCGACAACCCTAATTCCCAACCTGCAATTTATTCATCAGGAGTCTCATCGGCATCATCGACGGCTGACTGGATATCCTTCTCACCATCGCCCGCGGCATCGTCCTCCGCAATGACTTCCTGTTCAAGCTCAGAGTCTCCCGGCAACTCCGCGGATCCGGAGTCGTCTGCTTCCGGGATATCTTCGACCTCTTCCTCCGTGACATCCTCATCAGGAATGGGTGTGGGGTCAGCCTCCGTTTCATCCACGGGAGGTTCGGCCTCAATCGGAAAGACTGCCGGGACTTCTCCAGGGATTGTTACCGCTTCTCCGCGGTCAGCCGGCGGCACCGCGGGTTCTGAGCCGGGCATCCGCCCTCCTGTAATGAAATATGCGCCGGCTCCCACTACAAGCAGTGTTACAACCGCAAGCATTGCGATCAAACACATCAGACGTTTCTCGGATTTTTCGAGGGCACGTCGAAGAAGCGCTTCGGATTCACGGCCTTTTTCCACAAGCGAAGCGACGGTAGAAGCCGTGCTCTTACTTGTTTCATCCATTCGCCCAAGGGTATTGTTAAACCGATGGAAGGAATCGATCATCTGTTCGCCGTGCCGTACATTGGCTTCCATCTGCTGTTTAAGCATGCCCAGGGTTTCCGTCTGCTGCTCGGTGGCCTTGCCCACGCTTTTGAGGCCTTCAACGGCATCGGGCATATTCTTCATTAAATCAACAAGGGTCTTCTGAGTCTGCACCTGTTGATCCATATGTTCACGTATTGTACGGGTTAGCCCTACCAATTCCTCAAAACCTTCCTGCAATACGTGGATCTGTTGTTCACGGCGTTGTGAAGGACGAAGCTTGGCAAGCCAATTGCCTGATTTTCCATGTGAAGTTCCGGACAGGGAGGATTCACCGTCCGATTCTGGATCGACGTTAATATAACCTGATTTTCCAGGCTTCACTTTTTTCTTTGACCTCCAGAATAATATTCTATCCAGCCATGCAGCCATTATATCTCCTTAGGAACGAGTAAAGAATGTTCGGTTTCTAATCTCTGAAAATATACTCTTAATAAAAGGCCATTACAATGGTATTATATTCACCATAGCTGATATCGACAGGTGTTTTTGCGCCTTGGACATCTGCATTAAAGGGCGTTACGACTTTCCCGAAGCATCTTTCCATTTTTATTCTATAATCGGTACACGGGCTTTAAACCGGCCAGGCTCTCAAATATTTTATTGACATTATTCAGCGCTATAGTTACATTGGTTCTGGCGGTCCTTACAGTAAAGGGCTGTTCATGTATATTGAAGTCGCCGGGGAAATAAAATGCAGGTAACAAAGCGGCAACCGCATGGTGACTCGGATGCGCGTCAAGAAGCCTCCATGAACATCATTCGGTATCCGTCAAGCGGAGGATGAGTCATGAAATTCCGGAATATTAGGGATCTCCTGGACTGGACACGCGCCTTCCACGAAGCTCATGCCCTGTGTTACGAGAAGATGTCGGAAGGGCACGAGCGTGAACGCGTAGGCCTTCTGCTGAATTATCTGGCTGACCATGACCGTGTCCTGAGTGAAGCTCTTGAGCACTATGAAAAGGACTTTACGCGAGACCTTCAGTTCTGGCGTCCACCGGACCTTGATTTACCGCAGGATTACGACTCCTTGTGCGACACATTGGAAGAGGTAGATTGTAACCGGGTGCTTGTCATGGCCATGCGTTTTCATGATTTACTTATCGACTTGTATCAGACCCTCGCGGATCGATCGACATCCAACGACGCCAGGGAGTTATTCCAAAGCATCGCCGACATTGAGAACAAGGAAAAGCTTCGTATTGCTCGCGATGCAGTCCGGCTCGAAGATATATGACCTGATATCACTCCTTACATCGGGCAGACTGTCATTCATCTCATATGGCTTATCGAAGCATTCCCACCGTTATTCCCGGGCAGGCATGATTCCTGATCCGGTATGTATTATCCATGCCGGATCTGAACCCGATAACATCATTACCTTCCGGCATTGCATACGGATTCATTCCGGAGTAGCGTCATGTCCTGATCGGACAGAATATGGGGCAAAGGATTCAACATAATGAGATTTCCAACCGCCGTCGTCGTACTCCACGTCTTAATGGCAGTGTTCACCCCCATGATCGCCTTGCAGGCTGATTTCTCGGAAAACAATGAGCACTGGGAAAAGGCGCGCAAGGCCATGGACAAAGGACTGCCGCGCACTGCCATAGAACATATCGAACCCGTAATAGAGCGAGCGCTCAGGGATGGACGGGATGCAGAGGCGATCCATGCAATAACACTCAGGATTGCGCTGAAAGGGACGATTCAGGGAAACAGACCTGAAGAAAAAATATCAATGCTGGACCGGGAAATCGAGAAGGCACCGGATTCAATTCGGCCGGTCATGGAAACGATCCAGGCCTACTGGCACTGGAATTATTTCAGGCAAAACAGGTGGCGATTCTTGCAGCGCACCGCTTCAGGCTCGGAAGTCGAGGACATCACCGAATGGGACCTCCAACGAATTATCGCTGAAATCGACCGCAGATTTTACTCCGCACTTTCTCACGATGAATTTCTTAAAGAAATCCCTATTGAAGAATACGACGACCTTCTTGAAAAAGGAACCATGCCGGACCGATACCGCCCCACACTTTACGACTTCATTGCCGCCTGTGCTCTCGATTTCTATGGAAGCGGAGAACAGGCCGCCGCGCATCCCCAGGAAGCCTTTATACTTCATGCCGATACCGCCTTATTTGAAGGCACGGAAGATTTTCTCAACTGGGAGGTGGAAAGGACTGACATTGATTCTCCGCTGTACAAGGCCGTAATTATTTATCAGGACCTGCTTCGCTTTCACAGGAACACCGGGAATCAGAACGCCTTCACGGACTGGGATCTGGATCGGCTTCGTTTCGCATACAACCATGCCGTTGGAGAAGACAGAATTCCCCGCTACAAGGATGCGCTGCGCAAATTTATCCAAAGTAATGAAGAACATGAAACAGCAGCCCGCGCGTATCATGACCTTGCGGCAGCGCTTCTTGAAAAGGATGAACCGGAAAAGGCCCACGAAACCGCCGGCAAGGGGGCAAAAAGGTTCCCGGAAAGTCCAGGAGGAAAACAATGCAGGCAATTGCTCAGCGAAATAGAAGCCAGATCGGCTTCAATCGAAATCGAGCGTGTATGGAATGAGGCGGAACCGGTCATCAGGGTGAGATACCGCAATGTCGATGAAATTCATTTCCGTCTGGTTGAAGTGGATTTCAAGGACAGACTGATGACAATGCAGGAACGGCGGACCGGGCATCCTGAGGTATTTCAACAGGATGAGCTGAAGGAACTGCTTGAAGAGGATCCCGTTCTATCATGGTCGAAAAGCCTTCCTGAAACATCGGATTTCCGGGAACGTGTGGAGGATCTGGCCGCTCGAGCGGATATCAACCCGGGGTTCCACGTCCTCATTGCAAGCCACAACAGGGAATTCCGCGCTTACGACAATGTGTTGTCGCATACGCCGGTATGGATAAGCGGTCTTGCAGTGGTGATTCGCACGGACGCTGTTGCATCAGGAATGGACGGACTTGTATTGGACGCGGTGACCGGATCGCCAATACCGAACGCGCGTGTACGCGCATGGGCTTACAATTGGAACACGCCCTTGAAGGAATTGGATGCTGTTTCAACCGACAATGACGGTTATTTCAATAGCGTTGGATCCAGCGGCCGGAGGCATGTTCTGATGGCCGAATACAATGGCGATATGCTTGCAACCGCATCCGGGTATTCCACCGGCGAACGCGCATTGCACGATGATCCACTAAATCAAACGGTTTTCTTCACCGACCGGGCCATCTACAGGCCGGGGCAAATCATAAGGTTCAAGGGTATCTGTGTTCGCATGGACAGGGAAAACGACAATTATGCTGTGATGCCCAGTCATGATGTCACCGTTCGTCTCATGGATGTAAATAATGAGGAAATTGACCGCATTAAAACCCGAACCAACGATTACGGATCCTTCAGCGGAAGTTTCACCGCTCCGCGCGACCGTTTAACCGGCCGCATGACGATTGAAGCGGATCCGGCCGGATCAACTGGAATATCGGTGGAGGAATACAGACGCCCGACGTTTGAAGTTGTTATGAAATCACCGGAAACCTCACCCAGATTGAGCGGTTCAGTTTTTGTTGAAGGAAAGGCAACTGCTTTTACCGGGGCGGCAAAGGATAATTCCGCAGTTCGATGGCGCGTAGTCCGCGAGGCCCGTTTTCCGGTATGGCGCCCATGGGTGGGTCAAGGACCCGGCAGTGATCACGGACAGGAGATAGCGCACGGTGTCACCCATACCGATTCAGACGGTACATTCGCCATTGAATTCAAAGCCCTTCCGGACCCGGCCATTCCGGAAAGAGATGATCCGGTCTTCACGTATACGATCCATGCAGACGTAACGGACTCAGCCGGGGAAACCGGATCGGCCTTGCACACCATAAGCGCGGGATACACGGCGCTCTTCGCCACACTGAAGGCAGGCGAATGGCTGGTCGATCAAGAACCTTTCATACTAGACATACATACAGCCTCGCCTGACGGCGTAGGACGGAAGGCTGAAGGAACGATACGCATTCATGAATTACAGACTCCGGACAGGGTAAAGCGCCCTCCCCTGCCGGGCGCGAGACGATACGACAACAGTTTATCTTCACGGAGACAAACGAAACACACGGATTCCGTGACCGCTGCATTGCACGATCCCGCAAACTGGACTTCAGGGGCCGCGGTTCTGGAATACGCATTTGACACTGATAACTCAGGTAAAGGGGAACTCGAACTAACCCTTGAATCCGGGGCATACCGCGCCGTGTTGGAGACGCATGATCGATACGGCGAGGTCGTACGGGCGGAACATCCGATCATCGTTATATCACCATCGGAACAACATTTCACCATACCTCAGCCATACCGGGTCGGAGCTCCGGCCTGGACCGTGTATCCGGGCGATACGTTCACGGCGCTATGGGGCAGCGGTTATGACAAGGCGCAAGCCTTCATCGAGATCGAGCATCGCGGAGAAATCCTCCAGCGTTACTGGACCGACCCGTCGCAAACGCAATCACTTATTACTCAGGAGGTGGATGAATCCATGCGCGGCGACTTCTTCGCGCGTGTAACCATGGTCCGTGAAAACCGGGCCTACATGGAACAATACCGGATAATCGTGCCGCGGGACGATATGGAGCTTGAAATCAAATGGAACAGATTCGTATCGAAGCTTGAGCCCGGCGAACGCGAAACATGGACTGCGGAAATCCGGTGGCCGGACGATGAAACGAGGTCGGCTGAAATGGCAGCCACCCTGTATGATCGAGCCCTGGACTCGTTCGTGCCGCATGAATGGCCCGGAAAATTCAATGGGTTCCGAAAGGAACAGGTTCGTATACGGTCGAACTTTGAAAACAGGGCTCAGAGGCTTCAGCCCTTTAAAGGGAACTGGCACGTAGAGAGCAGGGCATTTCCTATTACCTACCGATCCTTTCCTGAAGAAATAACTGGTTATATATGGGGATATCGGGTCTTGCGGGGGCGCACGATGCAATTGGGAGATTCCGACGGCATGCTGATGGCAGCCGACGCTGACACGTCAATGGAAAGCGGCATTTCCGAGTTTGAGGAGTCTGTTTACTCATATGATATTGATCTGGATCAAATTCATATCCGCAAGCACCTTCAAGAAACTGCTTTCTTTTTCCCGCATATTGATTCGGATGAGGACGGTATTGTGAGCATGACCTTCACGATGCCTGAAGCGTTGACGGAATGGAAGTTCATGGGATTCGCACATGACACGGATTTGCGCTCCGGATTACTTACCGGAAGCGCTGTTACCTCCAAAGATCTTATGGTGCAGCCCAATCCTCCCAGGTTTCTCAGGGAAGGCGATGAACTGGAATTTACCGTCCTGATTTTCAATCAAGCCCCTGTCCGGCAGAAAGGTTCGGTGAGATTGTCATTTTACGATGCTGAAACGGATGATTCCATGGATGCGGCATTGGGCAACGTAAATACCGATCAAACATTCGATATCCCGCCCAAGGAGTCACGAGAGGCATCGTGGAGAATCAAGGTTCCGGAAGGCACAGGTTATCTTGTCTATCGATCCGTAGCCTCATCTGAGCGGCATTCTGACGGTGAAGAGGCCTATTTACCGGTATTGTCCCGCCGCATACTTGTAACTGAAACCCTTCCGTTCACTATCCGCGGCTCCGGCACCCGGTCATTCAAGTTTGACGCATTAATTGCTTCAAAAGATTCGGAGACACTGGAAAACATTGCTTTGACCGTTCAGACGGTTTCGAACCCGTCGTGGCATGCCGTAATGGCGCTGCCCTATTTAATGGAGTTTCCACACAATTCCAGTGAACAGATATTCAACAGGTTTTACGCAAACGCGCTGGGATACCACATCGCCAACTCTGATCCGAATATACGGCGTATGTTTGATTTATGGAAGAACACGCCGGCGCTTGAAAGTCCTCTTGAAAAGAATGAGAGCCTCAAGTCCGTGGCGCTCGAAGAAACTCCATGGATCCGCCAGGCTGAAGATGAAAGCCGCGCGCGACGGAATCTTGGAGTCTTATTCGACGGGAACAGGATGGAGGATGAGATTTCCCGGGCACTATTTCAACTGACCAAGCATCAATATGAGGACGGAGCCTGGCCATGGTTTCCCGGAGGCAGACCTGACAACTTCATAACCATGTATATCACCACCGGGTTTGGAAGGCTCTTGAACATGGGTGTCGACCTGGACAAGGCCCCGGCAATCAAGGCTGTTGGTTATCTTGATTCATGGATCCATGAGGTTTATGAAAACATCAAACCGGTTGATCGGGATGGGAATCATCTTTCACCCCGTATTGCGCTGTACCTGTACTGCCGCAGTTTTTTCATTGAGGATCAGCCTGTGGCACCGCGGCATCACGAGGCGGTGGACTACTTCATTGATCAAGCCGGGAAACAGTGGCTCAGTATCGGTCATCTTCAATCTCAGGCGCATATCGCCATGGCTCTACATCGCCTGGGCGAAATCGAGACAGCAGAGGATATAATGCGGTCTCTGCGGGAACGGGCCGTAACGGATGAAGATTCAGGCATGTTCTGGCGCGACCTTGAGCATTCATGGTGGTGGTATCGCGCGCCGATTGAAACACAGGCCCTCATGATAGAGGCTTTCGAAGAAGTCATGAGGGATTCCGCATCCGTCGAGGAATGCCGGATATGGCTGTTGAACCAGAAGAGGGCACGGGACTGGAAGACAACCAAGGCCACTGCGGACGCCGTGTACGCCATTCTGCAGGGCGGAACCGACATGGCGGCATCCGATGACCCGGTTAAAGTATCCATGGGGGATTACAGCATTGAACAGGATGATATTGAAGCCGGGACAGGTTTTTTCGAACGCCGCTTTACCGGCTCCGAAATCAAACCTGACATGGGGTATGTGAGGGTAGACAGGCGCGACGAAGGAATGGCATGGGGGGCTCTGTACTGGCAATATCTGGAGGACATCGACAGGGTATCACCAAGCGAGGACACCCCTTTGACGATCAATAAGACAATCCACAGGAAGATACATACACGCCGAGGTCCTGAACTTGCACCAATCGACGGGTTCATATCTCAGGGTGAAGAGCTTGTAGTACGCATTGTTCTGCGCGCCGATCGGGACATGGAATACATGCATATGAAGGATTACCGGGGCAGCGGCATTGAGCCGGTAAACGTATTATCAGGACATCGTCATCAGGACGGGCTTCGTTATTATGAAACCACTCGCGACACAGCCAGTCATTTTTTCATTGATTACCTTCCCAAAGGCACGTACGTCTTCGAATATCCGGTTAGAGCGCGGCACCGCGGAAAGTATGATTCCGGGACCGCCTCGATACAGTGCATGTATGCGCCGGAATTCAGCAGCACCTCTGAAAGCATTGAAATGAAAATTAAATAATCCGGAGTTACAGGAAATAATGAAGATAGAGACCATAACGGTCGGGCCGTTTGAATCAAACTGTTACATAGTGTCCAATTCCGCGAGTGAAGCATTGATCATCGATCCCGGAGACAATGCGGATCTCGTAATAGACCGTGTCAAGGCAGGTCAATTCAGCGTATGCGCCATTCTCATAACACATGGACATATAGATCATGTCAGCGCCTTGGCGGATGTTCACAGGGCTTTCCCGTCGCCCGTCGCCATGCACCCATTGGACGCCTCATGGGCTTTTCAATCCCTGAATCAGATGATGCCCTATTACGCCCCGCCAAGGGCGCCTTCGGAAATCTCCCGTAAGCTTGCTGATGGGCAGTCATGGACTGATGCAGGATTTCAGTACGAGATCATTGAAACGCCCGGACACAGCCCTGGAAGCGTAAGCTTTTATTTCAGGGAGGAAAACACACTGTTCTCCGGGGACGCTCTTTTTAATGGTTCAGTGGGCCGAGTTGATCTACCGGGCGGTGACGCGCATGTATTGAACAACACGCTTCAACGGCTTGCGGAACTTCCTGAAGACACCCGTGTTTACCCGGGTCATGGGCCGTCCACAACCATAGGACATGAGAAAAACAGCAATCCGTTCATGATTCACGGCATGGTCTGATTGCCATACAGACCGTCAGCACAAGTCATGCTGAATGGAATTCGGTCCTGATCCGGTCCATGGTCTCTGCTATGGCGAGACTTTCGTCCAGCGGCATTTCATCAAGTTCCAATTCACCCGCCTGGACAGCGTCATTAGCCGCTTGTATTTCATAAGAAAAACTGAGGGGGCCGCCATTAGGCAGATGCTTGCAAATCGATTTGCCGTCATCCAGGTGCAACTCAACATCCTGGGCTCCTAGGAAACGACTTGGTATGACAATCCTTCCTTTCGTGCCTGATATTTCCGCCCTGTTTTCAGAGGCGCTTTTGACAGCCGCTGACAGCAGGGCGATGCGTCCATCTGAATAGGAAAACAAATACGCGGATTGCTCATCCACTCCCGTCTCTCCAATATCGGCAAGCGCCTTGATGTTTACCGGCTGTTCTCCCATCACATGACTGGCCAGGGAAACCGGATAAACACCCGCATCCAGCAGGGCGCCGCCTGCAAGGCCGGGATTAAACAAACGACTTTCGGGGTTGAATCCCGCGTGAAAGCAGAAATCGGCACGTATCATCTTGATGACGCCTATTTCTCCTGAATAAATCCATGCTTTCATCTGCCTTATAGCAGGAAGAAAACGTGTCCACATGCCCTCCATTAAAAAAAGTTTCTTTTCGCGGGCCGAGTTCACCATTTCCAGCGTCTGTCCGGCATTGACGGCAAGCGGCTTCTCGCACAATACCGCTTTACCGTGGTCCAGGCACATCATTACACATTCATGATGGTAATTATGCGTCGTAGCGACATACACAGCCTCCACATCAGGCCGGCAAAGCATGTCTTCATATCGGTCAAAAGACTCAGGGATATTGAATTCCGATGCGAAGGCATCAGCTTTTCCGGGTGTACGGGAAGCGCAGGTTGAGACCACTCCATTGTCAACCGCATCCATGCTGTTTCGGAACTTGCGGGCTATTGAACCGCACCCCATTATACCCCATCGCGTCATTTTCATGGATACAGCATACCCGCCATTCACGCCGCATCAACATGAATAAGACAGGACCGGCGAGGAACATGGACTTCTATTGGCATTGATTTTTATCTTTGCCCGCAAAGGGCGTTTAAAAGGTCTTGTCATGTGGCGATACGTCAAGCAGAAGGCCGCTCCATTCGCCGTCGCAGTCCCGTGTAATTTCCCTGGCCCCAAGTTGAACGTAAGCCTCTGAAACAGCATCGGTTTCAATGTCCCTTATTCCGCTGAGTATCAAGTAACGAGACGAAAACCGGTAAAGAACGGGTGCGATATCGACAAGCAATGAGGCGTACAGGTTTGCGCATACTACATCAAAGCTTCCGGTTGTCGGCCGGCCAGACTGGAGACGTCCTGATCCGTTCTCAATTGAATCCGTAATCCATTCGATGCGTTCCCCGACTCCGTTCAAACCCGCGTTCTTGGCGCTTTGACTGATGCATTGCTCATCGTTATCTATCCCCGCTACCCGCTTCACACCGAGCAAAGCGGCCGCAATAGCAAGTATCCCGCTGCCGCAACCGACATCAAGAAATGACTCCGGCGCCCTGCCTTCTCCCAGAAGGTCGATCATTTCCAGGCAGAAACGCGTGGTAAAATGATCGCCGGTGCCGAAACTCAGCCCAGGATTGATCAGCACAACTAATCTTTCACCATCCCTTACCCGTTCGCTGTCCCATACCGGGCATACGAGCAGTCGTTTACCGATCTTGACCGGCTTGAAATGATGGCGCCAGTATATTGTCCAATCCCGGGATCTACAGGGCCTGATGGACATTTCATGATCAGGAAAACGCGATTTCAACAGTTCTCCGGCAAGAATGGCTTCGTTGGCATTATTAAAATATATTTCCAGCCAAACCCGTTCACATCCTGGACGAGACAACTCGACCGGTTCACGCTTTAAGAGATCACGGATATGCTCCGAAACATCGCCCGCCCCGGCAAGATCGGCTTCAATGGTAAGAACTGACAGAGTGGAATGTTTATCCGTTGCGCTCATCCGTCCCTTTCGAATATTTCGTACAGCTCGCGGGGAATGGTCTCAATCCTCCATTGAGGATCATCGATGGTCCCGCGCAATCGGAGCTGTAGCAGTCTGGACACGGGAAAAGTAATCATTCGCACCGCGTCTACTATGAAGCCGCGTCTAAGGGGCTGTATTTGAACCCGGAAGTCCAGATCATCATTAAGATCGTAATGGCCGCGCCCTCTGACACTGAGGATATTGCCTTCTATGCTCAGGTCGTCGAATTCAACGCGCCGGTCTATTACATCGAAATCGGCCCGTAGATCCGTCTGAGACGCAAAACCCAGGCCGGGATATAACCCGCTCAGTATCTGCGACAACCCGCCAAGCAGAGGAATTTGATATATATGCCCGTCACGGATTCGTATCCTGCCTTCACCATGCATGTTTTCGCGCCAGTCTTCGCCTGCACGTCCATGAAGGCGAAAGGAGGAGGAAATGCGCCCTGCAAACTCCTTTTCCTCCGTGTCCTGCATGTGCTGAATCAGCTCGCCAAACAGCACTTCCCTCATCGACCCTTCCACATCATAAAAAACGGGCTCCCCGGAACCGATTCCGGATAACTCAACATGTCCTTCAACTTCGCCGCCGTACAATGTCATACTTATGTCGCCAATGGTTATCAGATCTCCTGTAGCGCGCAATGTGAAAGAACATGTATCGGCCATGATCCATCGCCATCCCAATCGCTCAGCGTCAGCCACAACGGTATAATCGGTCTCATCGCCGTCCCCGTAATCAACTACTCCGTTGAAGACAAGGTCGACCGGCCCGTCAAACCGGAAGCCGCTTAATGTGTTTTCCAATCCCTGACCGCCAAGTTTAAGGACTACATCCGGGTCGATATCGCTTTCAATCTCCATACTGACCCATTGACCGTCTAAATGCTGTTCATATACACCCTCCATGACTCCCTCACCCCTCATGACCTTTACCGGATCCATCTTCAAACGGCCATCCCGGATTACGATCTGCGCTTCGAACGCGTCCAAGGCTGCGCCTCTGAAAAGCAAATCGGCCCCCGAAAGCATTCCTGCGAACGAAAATTCCTGTGGATTCCGATAAAATCCCGAAAACTCTCCTTCAGTGAAAGGAGGTTTCCCATCAAACGAAAGTGAAGCAATTAAATTGCCTATATCGGATTCATCGTCAAACAGGGGTAGTATTTCCCGGGGATCAAAATTTGCCCGCAGACTCCCTGAATAAGCAAGAGTATCAAGGTCAGTTTCAAAAACCCCGCATATATCCCCCCGGCCGTCATCCCTTCCTACAATTCCCTCATGAATGGTAATGCCAAGGTTATTGGCCCTGGAATGTACCGACATGGATGCATGTTCCACGTACACGCCCCAAAGAGTCGCTTTGGATGCATTAACATCCAGCCGGATATTATCCCGGATGCGGTCAACAGGAACCGGTCCAATCCCTGCGTCAACATTCAACCCACCTTCGATTAATACGCGATCTGCACTCAACCAGTCACTCACGGGCCGGGGAAGCAATGCATCCAGGTAAGGCTGGGGCAGACTGGAATGCAGGTCCGCTGACAGAATCTGCGTCTCCATATCCATGGAAGCGAACGCCGTCAAGGATCTCTCGCCGTATACTGCAGAAAATTCCGAGATCTCAAGTTGAAGCCCCGTGATCTGCGCACGGCATGTCCATGCGTCCAGGTTGACTCCGCGCAGTCTTGTCCCCTTCCCTACGGCTGCAAGGCTTATCCTGTTATGCTCTGGGTTGCCGGGATCCACATGGAAATCAAAAACGGCCTCCGGTGTTTCCGTGAATTCTATGGAATTGATTTCCTTCACCAGTTCAAGAAGCCATGAACGATTCTGCTCCAATAAATCATTGAATGCTTCTATCCTGAAGG
>SLRP01000198.1 GCA_007130845.1 Kiritimatiellia bacterium
AGGTTCTTCCGGGATTTCCGTGTGAAAAGTCATTGGCTTAAATCCGGCGACTGACCCCTTTTTGAGGCACAAAAAGGGATCAGTTAGACTTGTTCAACCGGTCTTCCAGAGCGGCAATCTGTTTTTCAAGAGCGGCGATCCGGCCCTTCAGCTGCGGGATCCTGGCAATATTGGCATGTTTCTTTCTTGCATCCGTGTGCGGCATAGCCGGGTAATCCGACACGAATGCGCCGGCAGGGACATCCTTGGTAACTCCGGCTCGTGCGGCAACTATGGCGCCATCCCCTATGACGAGGTGTCCGGCCGCGCCCGATTGGCCGGCCATTACCGAGTGTTTTCCAATGCTGGTACTCCCCGAAATACCCACCTGGGCTACTACCACAGCATGATCTCCAATGACCACGTTGTGCGCAATCTGAACAAGGTTGTCGATCTTGACGCCATTCCCGATGACGGTCCTGCCAAAACGGGCACGGTCAACGGTCACATTGGATCCGATTTCAACATCGTCGCCTATCTCCACAATGCCTATCTGCGGAATCTTGGTGCGAACCCCCTTTTCATCCACAGTGTAGCCGAATCCGTCGCATCCCAAGACTGTTCCGTTATGAATGATCACACGGTCGCCAATCCTTGTATGCTCACGAATTGAAACATGGGAATAGATTCTGTTATCAGCGCCCAATTTGGTTCCAGGACCAATGTAACAGCAGGCGTAAAGCATAGTCCGGTCGCCAAGCTCCGCACCCGATTCAACAACACACATAGGGCCGATTCGCACATCCTCGCCGATTTTCGCGTCAGGAGCGACTACCGCGGAAGGATGTACACCTGGAGGCGGCTCATACGAAGGAGGAGCAAACCACCGAGCAATCTCGGCAAACGCGGAGTCAGGATCGGCTACGCGAATTAATGCGGCGGAACTCTTGCCGTCCCAGTCACTGGAAACGAGAATTGCCGCGGCCCCCGTTTTTTCTGCGTCCGACGCGTAACGGTTGTTGGCGAGAAAGGAAATATCACTCCCGGACGCTTCACGGATGCCGGCAACCCCTTTGATAACAAGACTTCCATCGCCTTCGCACGTCGTGCCAAGTCGTTCGGCTATCTCGGAAAGCTTAAAAGCGGGGGCGTGTCCGCTCATGCTCATCGCCTGCGGTTCAAGGTTTCGATAACAGGCTCCGATATATCGGTTTCTTCATCCACATAGAGAATGAGCTCTATGGCATTGAGGCTCTGTCCTGAGGAATCTATAACGACATGATATCCCTCTGCCTTGGCATAGTTTCGTATAACGTCCTGTATCTCGTTCACCAGCCGGTTACGCATGCGCTGCCCCTGATCCTCCAGTTGTTTCCTGCGTGATTCATCGAAGCTCTGTATGCGGGTTTCCATCTCCCTGAGTTCAATCAGCTTCTCTTCGGCTTCACTGCGACGCTGTCTGCGCACCTCTTCG
Source organism: Kiritimatiellia bacterium (assembly GCA_007130845.1). Classification (GTDB taxonomy): domain Bacteria; phylum Verrucomicrobiota; class Kiritimatiellia; order SLAD01; family SLAD01; genus SLRP01. The sequence continues at coordinate 1,454 of SLRP01000198.1, forward strand.
CTCAGCGCCGTGCTTTGAGCGTCTTCGCGTGCAACGGAAAAGCTTTCCTGAAGCTCCTCGTACTCGGCGATCATGCGCCTTCGCTCTTCATTGAATTCTTCAGCCCTTTCCTGAAGCTGGGCATCCGCAAGCTGGGTTTTGTAGAATTCGTTGAAGACCCGGTCCATGTCTATGAATGCGAAGCGCTGCTCCTGCGCCAAAACAGGATTAGCCCCGCCGACTATCAGGACCGAGGCCATCACAAGTATTGCTGTCCCATATTTCATCATGAATTCATGCTCCTTGATTAGGATCGATCATTTGCAGAATTATACCGGATAAGAACGCATATTACAAACCCTGTTCATTCAGCATATCGCCCGGCTACACCACTAAAAGGCACGGTTTATTTGTCCGGCCGCACGGCGCGGCTGGAGGACAGGGTCCGATATTTAAAACACGTGCCCTATCATGAAACTGAAACGCCCGGATGTACGGCGGTTGAATTCATCATGCTCGATCGGCCAGGCATAATCGAATCGAAGCGGAAACCCGGGAATATCAAATCGAATACCTATGCCCGCCGCTGAATTGAGATTGCTCAAGTCAATCTCATAGGCATCCTCCCAGACCATGCCAATATCGTAGAATGTCGCCAACCGTATATTCTGCACCACTGGCACGGTGTATTCGGCGCTCAGGAAGGCCGAAGTCCTTCCCCCGACGGGTTCTCCGAATTGATCCTTGGGACCCACATCACGGAACCTGAAACCTCGTACATTGCGAGGGCCTCCCATGAACAGGCGGTCAAAAATCGGAACCCGGTCGCTGTCTCCGTATCTGTCAACGGTCGCCGCAGATCCGCGAATGCTGAAGACGTGATTGAACCATAATGGGAAGAACTGTGAAGTGCGGGCTTCCATCGAATATATGTCGGTGTCCCCCTGGAGAGGGCCTCCCGCAACCATGAATGAAAGTGAACTCCTGTTACCCCGTGTCGGAATGAAAAAACTGTCCCTCGAATCATGAATCAGCGAAAGAGTAACTGAGCTCTTGTTCCGGCGGCCCTCCTCGGCGCGGATGATATCAGAGGCATCATCTGAAATATTGCGTATCGTGATTTCCTCGAAACCATATGATATTCTGACCCGGTTATGAGTGCCGAGCGCCCGGCTCAAACCGATTCTCCCGCCCATGTCAAGCTGATCAAATTCCCGGCTGAGGAATCGCTTGTCGCTTCTGAATAAATCGACCTCCAGCGACAGCTGCCTGTCCAGAAACCATGGCTCAACAAAAGATATATCCACATCCGACCGTCTTGATCCGATCTGTGTGCGAATTCTGGCCCGCTGGCCGCCTCCTGTGAAATAGGGCCAGCCCAGCAGATCAAAATTGTTCTGCGCGATTTCCACAAAACCTATTACGTTGTCTATGCTCGAAAATCCCGCTCCAGCCATCAGCTGTCCGGTTCGGGCTTCATCCACCTCGAAAACAAGGTCATATTCCCCGGCCTCCCGCATAGTAGGTTCCGGTGAAGCCCTGACCATGTCGAAATAGCCCATATTCCTCAGCCGCATTTCACTTCGCCTGACACGAACCTGATCAAAAATATCGCCTGGGTATATGGCCAGCTCGCGCCGGATAACCTTGTCCTGCGTGCGGGTATTCCCGCTTATCCTGATATCCCTGATATGGGCCAGTTCCCCTTCGCGTACTTCGTAGACAACATCAACAACTGCCTCGTCGGCATGCGGAAGAAGACGTTCATTTACCGCGGTGCGATAGTATCCCCTGCTTCCGAAATAATCCTGTATCGCCTGACGCGAAGCTTCGACGGAGGACAGGGATGCAGCATCGCCGGATTGAATACGTATCGCACGTTCCACATCTTCTACGGAAAACAGCGTAACACCCCTGATTTCCACGCTGTCGATACGGTACAACGGTCCTTCCTCAATGGGTATTGTGACATTTACGCGCCGGCCTCCGTGATCATCGACTTGCGGTTCCCCGACCCGGACATCGAGATATCCCTCGTTCATATACATGATGCGCAAGGTTTCTCGATCCATGGCCAGATCGTTGGGGTCGTAGAGATTGCCCTTGGTGATCCATGACCACGGACGCCATGACCCCTGACGCATGTTCCGGCGCAGCTGTCTAGAAGAGATTGCTTCATTTCCCTCGAACCGTATTCGGAACACTCCCGCGCGAGGACCTTCATCCACTGTTATACGGACATCCGCGAGGCCGGTTTCAGCGTCCACATCTATGGACCAGCTCAATGAAGGATCGATGAAATAGCGTTTCCTGTAATGCTCCTTTACTTCCTTGGCGCGCACCGCAAGTATGGATTCGTCGACAAGATCACCCACACCGAGTTCAAGCAGGTTGCGGATTCTTCGGTTACCCACCTGATCCGCTCCTTCAATGCGGATACTTCGTATTCGGGCCTTTGTCTCTATCACGTAAATTACCGCAATGTCTTCGGGGCCGATCTGTTCCACCTCGGTTGAGACATAGGCTATACGGCCTGTATCATGCAGAGCGCGCACATCACGCGCAACGGCGCCCGGGCTGTAAGGGTCGCCCTCCTTCAGGCTTATATGCGCCAATATGAAATCCTTGTCGATTTCGCCAGGGCCGCGATTCTCCACACGTACCTCGGCCACCGTTACGCCGAAGGCAACGGCCGGCATAACGAGCAGGAGGCACAGGAAGGAAAATACACGGAGGGACTGCATCATGCTTCCAAACCTTCCGGAGCTCCATCGTACGAATATTCTGCGTCCACGCCGTGTGCACGGTCCTCGAAACGGGTAAAATCCTCTTCGAAATGAAGTCGCACTTCCCCGGTCGGTCCATTGCGATGCTTGGCGATATCCAGGACTGCCAGGCTGATGTCGTCGGATTCCGTATCATCGGGATATTTGCAGGGGCGTCTCAAAAGCGCAACGACATCGGCATCCTGTTCTATGGAGCCGGAATCCCGAAGATCCGACAGCTTGGGAATGGCCAGGCGATCACGTGTTTCAGGGGCGCGGCTTAGCTGGCTGAGTACAAGGACAGGCACACGCAATTCCTTTGCCATGGCCTTCATGGCGCCTGAAATCGCAGCCACTTCACGCTGCCTGCCCTCCTTCGCATATTGGGGGAAATGGACCATCTGTAGATAATCAACCACAATCAGTTCAACATCGCACATTCGTTTCAGCCGTCTGGCCCGTGCGCGTATATCCAGCGCGGTAAGTCCGGCCGAATCATCCAGATATATAGGCGCCTTCATGAGCGCGTCGGCAGCCTGCATCAACTGGCCGTGATTGACTTGGGATATGAAACCGCCGTTCAATTTGTGCGACGACACGTGAGCGTGGGAGCATATCATCCGGCGCACCAGTTGTTCGCGGGACATTTCCAGGCTGAAAATTGCCACCGCCCGCGGCGTATGGTCCGGTCCCTTTCCAAGAGCTACATTCTCGGCGATATTCATTCCCAACGATGTCTTCCCCATGGAAGGCCGTGCGGCCAGTATTATCATGTCACTCTTATGAAGGCCCAGCAGCTTTCCGTCCAGATCCTTGTAACCGGTATACAAGCCGGTAATTCCGGTTCTGTTCTGGTATATATTCTCGATCTCCTCCATTGAATTCTTGATGAGATCCGCCCACGGCGCAACGGCCTGATTGGACACGTCGCCGATGTCAAAAAATGATTCCTCGGTTTCATGGAGAATGCCTTTTGCGTCCTGCTCATCCCGATAGCATTTTTCTATTGCCTCTCGAGATCGGTCTATTATCCGCCGCAAGAGATATTTATCACGGACGATTTGAATATAGTAATCCGCGTGCGCGGACGTCGGGGTGCTGTCCACCAGTTCTTCCAGATAGGTTTCACCTCCGGCCCGATCCAAGAGATTCTGTCCCTGCAAGTACTGGCCGACTGTAAGGAGATCGATGGGTTTCCCTTCGTTGATCATGTTTTCAAGGGCGTTGAAAACCAGTCGGTGGGATTCCACGTAGAAGGCGTCCCTTCTGACGCCGTGTTGAATGCAGAGGTCCACCACGCGGGCTGAATCCAACAAGGCCGACCCCAACACCCCCCTCTCAGCCTCCTCGCTGTAGGGTGGTATCAGGTCACTCCTAGCTGTACCTGTCGAAGTGACCTGTGCGGGCATAACTTACTCCTCGACTACCCAGACCTTCAAAGAAGCATGAATATCAGGGTGCAGTTTAACGGGGATATCAAACACTCCAAGCTCGCGGATAGGGCCGGACATATCAAGTTGTTTCCTGTCCAGCTCGATGCCCTGACCCTTGAGGGCATCTATGACATCCGCAGGCGTTACCGAGCCGTAAAGTTTGCCTTCCTCGCCTGACTTTACGGTAATGGTGCAGGAGGTGTTCTCCAGCTTTCCGGCAATCTCCTTTGCGCCTGCGAGTTCCTGTTCCAGCCTTGTCCGGCGTTCACTGCGAATTTTTTCCACACGCCGCATGGTGGCCCCGGTTGCAGGAGCCGCCAGCTTCCTGGGCAACAGGTAATTCCGGGCATAGCCTTCCGCGACCTCCACCACATCGCCTTCTACGCCAAGCCCGTCGATATCTGACATTAGAACGACTTCCTTCGCCATGTCGGGATCCTTTCCTACTTTTACGGCAGCAAGCCCAGAACGCGGGCGCGCCTTATGGCCCTTTTGATTTCACGCTGCTGCTTGGCGGACGCATAGGTCGAGCGTCGGGGCATAATCTTGCCGCGTTCCGTCATGAACCGGCTCAGCAACTCAGCGTCCTTGTAGTCAATGGAACTGACACCGTCCAAGCGTTTAGGGCCCCGGATTCCGGCTTCGCTGTCATCCCTGTTCCTGGAAAAACGGCCCGGACCGCGTCCTTTTTTGCTTTGTCTCTTCATATTTTATACATCCTGTATTGGCTTGTCTTGATCAACTGCAACCCTGCAATAACGAATCAAAACGGCAAATCGTCGTCGTCCTCTGCAGCCGGGTCGGCCTGTTTATTTCCCGTGTCTCGGCTCATTCCTCCGCCTTCGGAGTCGTGTCCGCCTCCCTCCGGGGCATCGCCGTATTGTGCGCGCCTTGGAGAATCGAGAAACTGTACGCGTTCGGCCACAACACTCAAGCGGCTTTGCTTCTGGCCTTCCTTTTCCCATTCATCATACTTCAAGCGGCCCTCGACAAGTACCTGAGAACCCTTGCTCAAATATTTCCCGCAGGTTTCCGCAGTCCTGCCCCATGCCGAAATATTCACGAAACAGCTTTCCTCCTTGTCCTCGCCCTGCTGGGTCTTATAACGGCGGTTAACAGCAAGGCGCATGTCTGCAACGGCCGCCCCGGAAGGAATATACCTGACTTCGGGATCCCGCGTCAGATTACCCATCAGCATTACTTTATTCAAAGAGGCCATGTCATTATTCCTCCGGAGATCCTGCACCGGCAGCATGTGACGCCGTATCAAGGGTTGTTTCACCTGGGGCGGCGCGAACAATCTGAACGCGGAAAACGCCGCTCTTCATTTTCATCCTGTCATTCAACTTAGCCACCTTATCCGGCTGAAGATCGAACGTCAGCACAAAAAACATACCTGCACTCTTCTTTTGCTGAGGGCGTGCGAAAGCACGCCGGCCCAGACGGGTAACACTTTCCACCTTTCCGTCAAGGGATTCAACTTCCCTTCGTATATCCGCGAGCGTTTCCTCCAACGCATCGCCCTTTAAAAACTCATCCAGAATAAAGACGCCTTCGTAGGTATTCAATGCTCCTCCTAACTTCACCGTTCGATTATCTTATTATTAAACCTGTTCATTGCCCGATCAACGCCTTCACTGACAACACTCAACGCCGCATCAGCGGCACATGCAACAACAGAATTCATGCCGGCCCGCTGGTCAGGATCAAACCGACTCAATACATATTCCACCAGTTCATGCCCCGACGGGCGCGGACCTATACCTATCCGCACTCGCACAAACTCTTCAGTCCCCAAATGCTCTATTATGGACCGCAATCCGTTGTGACCCCCGTTACCACCGCTAGGCCGAATGCGGATCCTGCCGCATTCCAGTTCGGCATCATCCAATATCACGACCAAATCTGAAGGCGCAAGCCCCTTCCGCCTCATGAACGGCGCAAGGGCCTGCCCGCTGCGATTCATGAAGGACTGGGGCTTCACCAGCGTAACATCCTCAACCCCGTCCCGCATTCGCGCCTGACGAATTGAAAACCGCCAACTACGGCTGAACCGCACTCCCCCGCGCCTTGCCAGCTCGTCAACGACTTCAAACCCCACATTGTGGCGCGTCCCCGAATACCTTGCACCGGGATTGCCGAGACCGGCGATTATTTTCAAGGGAAAGCTCCTACCACCAGAGAAAAAACCTCATTCAGTAAGCCGATGTTGCTGCTTGATTACCCATCTTTCCGGTCTTCCTCAGCTTCTTCGGATTCCTCTTCCTTTCCGCCTATCCGCTCGGGCTCAGCCCCTTCAGCGACAGCTTCCTCGCCTTCTTCAGTTTCTACAGCTTCCTCCACACGAGGAGCCGCTACAGCAGCCACTGCAACCCCTCCATTGGTTAGAATTTCATATTTTTCCCTGTCAATGGGTAAATCATCAACTGCAAGACGGTCCCCGATTCCCAGCGCGCTCACATCAAGCTCGAACTGTTCAACGATATCGCCCGGGAGACATTCGACCTCAACCGAACGCAATAAATGCTCCAGAACACCCCCCTCCTGGGTCACACCAGCTGGTTCGCCGACAAACTCGATCGGGATCTCTACACTGACCCTGCGCGTCATGGACAATTCATAGAAATCCGCATGAATCGGCCTGCCCGTCAATGGATGATGCTGTACTTCTCTGATCAAAACCTTGTGTGTTTCCCCGTCGTCAACATTAACGTCAAGCATCACGTTTTCACTGGTATGATGCCTGAGAAACTGCGCGAATTCGTGTTCGCTGAACTGGACCATAATCGGATCTTTCTTCGACCCGTAAATAACTCCGGGCACCCGCCCCCCCTTTCGTAAGCGATTCATGGCACCCGATCCGGTCTCCGTCCTCTTCTGCGCCTGCAGAGTTGCATCTTCACTCATAATTTCTTACTCCCTTATTCTATTCTAAACAGCGAGGTCACGGACTGGTTGTTATGAATCCTTATCAGCGCCTCCCCCAGAAGTTCCGCAACGGATAATACCTTTATCGGACAGCCTTTCCATTCTTTCTTCGGAACACTGTCCGTGGTTACCAGCTCCTCTATAGAGGATTGCCTCAACTTCTCCATTCCTTCTTCCGTGATAAGCGTGTGGGTAACAGCCGCGCGTACAGACTTTGCGCCGCGATCCTTGAGAATGCTGGCAGCGGCGATCAGTGTTCCAGCCGTCGTTGAAATATCGTCTACAAGTATGGCGTTGCGGCCCTCCACGTCGCCAACCACATCCATGGCCTCCACCTCGGACGGACCCTTCCGCTGTTTTGCAACGAAGGCAAGCCCGCAGTTCATTATATCGGCATACGCGGAGGCCATCTTGGATCCCCCCGCATCTGGAGAAACAATGGACATGTCCGGCAGATTCAATGTACGCAGATACTTCAGCATGACCGGGGCAGCGTACAGGTGGTCAACAGGGATATCAAAGAAACCCTGAATCTGCTGTGCGTGCAGATCCATGGTCAAAAGCCTGTTGGTGCCCGCAGCTACCAGAAGGTTTGCAATAAGCTTGGCAGTAATCGGCACCCGGGGCTGATCCTTACGGTCCTGCCTCGCATATCCGTAAAAAGGCAGTACCGCGGTTATCCTCGCGGCGGACGCGCGCCGCGCGGCATCAATCATGATCAGCAATTCCATTAAATTCTCATTGGGCGGATAAGATATGGGCTGTACGATAAATACATCCTGGCCCCGGATGTTCTCTATGATCTTGACCATGATCTCGCCATCCGGATAGCGGCTGATCTTTACCGCTCCAACATTCTGTCCCACAAAAGACGCAATACGCTTGGCAAGATCCTCGTGTGCAGTACCTGAAAATATAAGCACGCTGATATATTCCTCTCTTCCCTGCCGTGGTTGCCCGACCAGGACTCGAACCTGGACTCTGGCCTCCAAAGGGCCGTGTGCTACCATTACACCATCGGGCAATCCGCTTCGAAAATTGATACAAGGCGAAATAAGCCTGAAAACCCCTCGGAAAACAGACACGGACGCCCGTTCGCCATCCCCGAAAAAATGTGTTCCGGGTATTGATAAGCCCCTTACCGTAATGAGTCAGGACATACAAGTCAAGAACGGGCGAGGCAAGCTCGCAGAAAAGACGGGAAATCAGGGAAGATCTTCAGTTAAATGCTTCTCGGTTGCGGCCGCCGGCTGAATTTGAATCAAGCCGCAGGGTGGGGGCATTATTACAGGAATACTCAAAGATTCCTACCGCTCATGACAAAACGAAACCTCCAGTGTACAATAAAGAACAGGCATATTGCTTTGCATGCAGGAAAAATACATTATCCGGTTTTCAGTGAATAAACTACACACGCCGGACTGCTAAAAGGATATTGGTGGATAAGGAGAAAGCATTATATTTGGTTGGGGGACTTTTTCTGCTTACCGTGGCAGCCGGCCTGCTTCTGGTGCCAACACCACGCGATCCTCCTCCTGCCGAACCCTATCCGTCTCTGGAAACCGCCCCCTCGGAAGAACCGCCGGATTGGCCTGAGACATTGCAACTTAAGGAGCAGGATCCCGAGTGTGATGAGTTTTATACCATCGACGACGGCAAATTTTCTCCCATGAACGCCGAAACGCGCAAATCATGGGCAAAAAGCCTCGAAAAAGATGAGGCGGGCAAGGAAATCCGGGAAGAAGTCACACTGGAAACCTATCCCAGACTGGCCGATCCGGACTACCGTGCGAGGCGCGTAGAGGAACTTTCCGGGAAATCCGAGGCTGCCCGCGAAAGAGCAAGGGAATGGGCTGAGCGGACCCGCGAACCAATGAGGATCGAAACAAACGGGGTAGTCATGGTCCTAATAGACTACACCAAAGAAACCGGTCCAATCTATCGCGCCACTCGCAACATCAATGCCGGTATCTCGACAGCAACGGATCAGGTGCAGACCGAACCGTACAACCTGCTCGGTGAAGGCATAGTGGCAGGAATATGGGATGGAGGGGACGTGCGCTCCACCCATCAGGAATTCAACGGCCGCGTAACCAACATTGACGGCGTCCCCATGCATTGGCACGCAACACATGTCGCCGGCACAATGATTGCAGGCGGTGTAGACTCCAGCGCCATAGGCATGGCTCCCAGCGCCAGGCTTGATGCATACGACATGCAGAACGACCTGCCGGGAATGACCGATCGCGCCATGGCTCTGCCGGGAGAAGAAGGCAAGATACAGATTTCCAATCATTCATACGGATTTCTGGCCGGATGGGCGAACCATTTCGACCCCGTGCGATGGTATGGCACATGGAGCAGCGGCGTGCGGGAATCGGATTTTTTCGGACGATACAGTTCCTATGACCGCGACTTCGATCAGCTTATCTATGATGCGCCGTATTACCTGCCGTTCATGGCCGCCGGCAATGACCGTGATGACGATGCGCCGACTCCGGATACCATATTCTTATATTGGGACGGAGGCTGGAAGGACAAGCCTTACGATCCCGATACAGACCCTTTTGATGACGGATGGAAAGAAGGCGGGTACAACACCGTCTCTTTCGGAAGCACTGCCAAGAACATCATGCTTATCGGCGCAGTAAACGACGCCGTTACAGGCGGCGAACGGGACATCAACGCGGCTGGAATGACAGCTTTCAGCTCATGGGGCCCGACGGATGACGGGCGAATAAAGCCCGACATAGTGGCCAACGGATTTCGGCTTACGTCGGCTCACAGCGCATCCAATAGCGCTTATGCTATTGCATCCGGGACAAGCATGGCTTCACCCAACGCGTCAGGTTCCGCCATCTTGATAACGGAACACTACGGCAACCTGTTTACTGATGAATATATCCGTTCCAGCACGCTTCGGGCACTCATCATACACACCGCGGATGACCTGGGGAATCCCGGCCCGGATTACCGGTTCGGGTGGGGGCTTATGAACACCAAGGCGGCAATTGACCATATATCACGGCATCACTCATATCCCGGCGGGACGCATATCATCGAAGACGTGATAACCAACTCGGACGCGACCATTGAGTACGAAATCCATTGGGACAACGACAGTCCTTTGCGCGCCACCCTGGCATGGACCGACCCTCCCGGCCAGGTCATGTCCGGACTTAACAATACCAACCTGACCTTGGTAAACGACCTGGACATGCGCATCATAGACCCGGGCGGCTCCACCAATTTCCCCTGGGTGCTGGATCCTTTCGACTTCACAGCCTACGCAGCCACCGGCGACAATTTCCGCGATAATGTCGAACAGGTCCACATGCAGGAACCGTCATATTCCGGAACCTATACGATCAGGATTTCATACAAGGATACCCTGGAGAACGGGTTTCAGCACTATTCACTGGTAATAAGCGGAAGCACGGCGCCACTCGAAATCGAGCACACGCCGCTGGAAGACACCATAGACACCGAAAACCCGTATCCGGTGTACGCTGAAATCACCCCGCCGGAACTGGTAGATCCTGATCAAATCGAGCTGCGCTGGAATTCCACCGGCGACAACAATGATTTCGACACAACCGGATTTACTCCTGACGGGAACAACATATTCATGGCGGAAATTCCTCCACACCCATTACATGACGAAATCCATTACTATATTCACGCAGTATCCTCGGACGGAGTGGTTACCACACACCCTTCCGGGGCTCCCGCCGATCTGCACACATTCACAGTGACAGAACCTATCGGCCTGACCGTGACCAGATCCCCGAGCGAAGCTGGCACTGTAAACCCTCCGTACGGGGTCAACAAGTTTGCCGGTGGGACCGTTATAGATGCCAGCGCCGAGCTTTTCAGTGAACCTGCAAACGGCAAGCGTGAACGGGTCACCGGATGGACCGGTGAAGGTTCAGTCCCGGTTTCCGGCTCCACCAACGCCGTATCATTCACAATTGAGGAACAGTCTACGCTGGACTGGCAATGGACATCACAATTTTCCCTGGAGCAGTCCTCCAGCGTGGAGGGAATAGTAGACACAGTAACATGGTGGGATGAAAACGACACAGCCCATACAGTGACAGCTCCGACGCTCATCACGATTGAAAATACGAACTACCGGTTCGCCGAATGGAGTGTTGACGGAATACGACAGGAAGACGAAATCGGCGTATCAGTAAACCCCGCAATCAACATATCAATGAATGCTCCGCGCAACGCTGTTGCGGTCTATTTTGACGAAACACAGGACAGCGACGGCGAAGGCCTTCCGGATTGGTGGCAGTTCCATTATTTCGGAGGCCTGGGAAACGATCCCGATGAAGATGTCGACGGCGACGGGTTCACCAACATGGAGGAATTTCTGGATGGAACCAATCCGCTTGATGAGAACAGCTTTCCTGAACCGCCGGTTATAGAGCATACTCCATTGGCCGATCCTCAGTCTGTCCCGGCTCCATGGCATATAAGCGCCACAATCACTGATAATCATGAGGTCGCATCGGCTACCCTCAACTGGAAGCGGAATGACGGGAGCTGGCAAAGCACGGACATGCTGGAAGCCAAAGCGGCCGGGGTGTACACAAACATCATCCCCGAGCCAGGAGTCGCGGGTGATGTGTTTGAATATTTCATAACCGCTTCGGACAATGCAGGCCTTGACACAAAAAGCGAGCAACACGGCTTCGAAGTGATCTACGGGATCATGAACCTGACACCGGACGTCATGGACAGCCAACTGCTTCAACCGGGCCAGTCCACCAACCTTGTCCTCTACCTGGAGAATTCAGGCAATGCCGCCATCGAATGGAAACTCGCCATGGATGAGATCGGTTTTTTTGACGATATAGAAGAAGGCACAAACGACTGGACCACATCGGGGAATAATAACCACTGGCATATATCCACCAACCGTTCATGGTCGGGTGATCATGCCTGGTATAACGGCATTCCCGGCACCCGGGAATACACAGCGCACATGAACGCTGCCGCACAACTGCCGCCAGTTACACTGCATGATGACAATCCGGTACTGACATTCAGGCACTGGATCGACGCCGAACTCGGTTTCTTGGAAGGACATGCATTCCACGGCGGCATAGTGACGCTGTCCCATGACGGGGGTGAAACATACCACCAGATTGAACCATCCGGTGGCTATCCGTATCAGCTTGAAGACTTTGGAGACGGCAGCGCTCCTTTTCCCGCCGGCACGCCGGTCTATTCCGGTGCCCCCGGATGGCAGATGGCCGAATTCGATCTTTCCGAATTTGCCGGCGACACAGTGCTTATCCGCTTTCACTTCGGGTCTGACAGCTTTTACAGCGGGAGCGAGGAGGGGTGGTACATCGACGATGTGCATATAAGCCCGGACACACATGACGGCAACTGGCTCAACATTTCTCCCACGCAAGGCAATCTGGAAGAGGGAGCCGGAATAAATATCGACGTCACAATGGATGCAGCGGAAGTTCCATCCGGAGAAGACCGGGCGGCTAAATTGTTCATTACAGGAAATGATCCCACATCCGACGGCTATCAGTTGGATGCCCACCTGCAGGTACGCTCCCCTCCGTTAGTGGAGATTGTATCCGCGGAACAGACCTCAACAGACGGAACGGGGCGTGTGACGATCAACAACACTGTATCGGATCCCGACATGGATATCCTTGATCTGGAGATCGAATTTTCATCTGATGGCGGAAACACATGGATACCTGCCTGGATAGGCGACGGCAACGCATCCGCAGGCGGTATAGATGTGGACAACGCCTTGTTCCCCCAGGTTTCCGGCGCGTTGACCGGTGAAGACGGCATACCGATAACAAACCATGTTTCACTGACATGGAACTCGATGGAAGAAACCGAACCAATTGTATTGTCGACAGATACATTGATTCGTATCCGAGCATTTGACGGAATATTCTGGAGTGAACCGGCAATCAGCCAGCCGTTCATGGTGGATAACGAACCGCCGGGCCCGCCGGACAGCGTGACAAGCACGACTCATGCAGTCCAGGCATGGTCAACAGAAAACCGGATATCAATTGAATGGCATGCGGCCTCCGACGGAGAGGGCGCGGGCGTGGCTGGTTATGGCGTAGTCTTCACCGAAACATCTCAACCGGATCCGCCGGAAGTGATAACACATACGGGTACCAACTCCATAAGCAACGCATTGGCCGACGGAACAAACTGGTGGGCCGGGGTGAGGGCGATTGACGTCCACGGTAATGCGGGTGAAGCAGAGATAGCCGGCCCCTTCATGATAGACGCAACTCCGCCGTCTCCGGAACATGCCGTAATAGAAATCAATACAAGTGAATACGGAGATTACACGGCAGGGCCCACTCTGACCAACACCTGGAGCGGTTTTTCAGACGAGATGTCCGGCATATCGGGTTATTACTTCAGCCTTGAAAATAACGATGGCTCCGACAATGGGAACTTCACGGTTGACACGTCCGCCATCCTTCACAATGCCATCCCGGATCAGACCAACACAGTGTATGTATGGGCACAGGACTCGGCCGGAAACATAGGTAAGGCCGCATATTCTGAAATCCTTGTGCTTGACCCTGATACCGACTCTGACGGTTCAGGGATGACAACGAGGCAGAAAGAGGTCGCCGGGCTGGACGCCACGGATCCGGACCAGGTATTTAAAATTAAAGGTGACATGGATGATTTTGAAAGGGCCGAAGCAGTTCTCCGCTGGCCATATGCCAGCGGGCGAATTTATACCATTCAATGGGTGGACACACTGCCATATGGAACCAATTTGCCATGGTCAACAATCACCGACCCGGATTTCGAAGTCCGAGGGAATCAGGCGGTGTGGACAGACACGAACTCAATGAAAAATTCCACGGGTAAGCGGTTTTATCGCATCAAAGTGAAGATTGAGCAGTAAACACGAAACCAGCAATTAAAAAACGTGATTAGTCGCTATTCGAAAATAACTGTCTTGTTGTTGTAAGCTAGGATCTTGTGTTTAAGGTGATCAAACACAGCCCTGGCCAGCACCACCTTTTCCAGGTCGCGCCCTTTGCGAATCAGGTCATTTACATGGTCCCTGTGGCTGACGGGAATTACGTCCTGGGCTATAATGGGCCCCTCATCCAGATCTTCCGTCGCGTAATGGCTGGTCGCCCCGATTATCTTCACGCCGCGAGCATGGGCTGCGTGATAAGGCCGCCCCCCGGCGAATGCCGGCAGAAATGAGTGGTGGATATTGATGATGCGGCTTGGAAACTCGTTCACCATGCGGCTTGTAAGTATCTGCATGTAACGGGCCATCACAATGAAATCTATGCGGTATTCCTTCAACAGGGCTATCTCCTTTTCCTCCTGCTCCGCCTTTGTTTCCTTTGTCTTCGGAAAGACGCAATACTCTATGC
>SLRP01000233.1 GCA_007130845.1 Kiritimatiellia bacterium
TGAGCAAGCGGCGCATTCCAGAAAGCGATAATGGCGTCGCCTTCATACTTGTCCAGTGTACCCCCCTCTTCCAGTATTATATCCGTCATGTCCCCGAGATAATCATTGAGCAGCCGCGTCAGATCCTGAGGTTCCATGTTTTCGGATATTGATGAAAAGCCCTGGAGATCGGAAAAGAATATGCTCAATCGGCGGCGTTCCCCTCCAAGTTGCAGTTGTGAAGGGTCCTCAAGGATACGCTCTATGACGGCAGGGCTGAGATAATGCTTGAAAGCCGATTTGATAAACGCCTTCTGACGGCCCTCCGTGGCATAATTTACAACCATTGCGCCCGCCATGGACATGACCAACGCTGCTTCCTGTACTACAACCGGCCACCAGAACCCCATATCGTAAGCAATGAAGGAGGTAATCACAGGGACGGGCGCAAGAACGAAAAAACAAGCAACACCATGCCAGGCTTTCCGTGTGACACGAATAATCAAGGCCCCAGCAAAGGCAAGGAGAATGGTCGCCGGAACCACAACGGCCGGCCCGGTTTCGCGAATGAAGTCACCTGAAATAAAGTTGTCCAGCATGGTGGCATGGACCTCGACCCCGGGCGTGACGGGACTCATCGGTGTGGGCCGCAGATCCAATAGGCCCGGAGCACTGAAACCAAACAGTACATATGCATCTTCAAACACCTCGGGTGACAGGGTTGGTTCCAGGCCTTCACGTATCCTTATCTCGGACTGCATTACTTCGGCAGCTGAATAACGGTCATATGTTCCTGGCTTACCGCGATACCTTAGAATCGACCTTCCTTTATCATCCAGGGGCACGGGACGACCGTCAAAACTTGCGAAATCATTATGGAACACGATTTCCGGTAATCGATCACTGCCTGCCACATACGCGCCAAGGCCAAGCGACGGAACGAATTGACCGTCAAAAACTCGAAAAATATTTCCGCGGCGTATGATGCCGTCCGGATCAGGCGTGCCCCTGACATCCGCCAGGAGAAGGCTGTTCGTGGCAACCGCCGGAATTGGAAAAGCAGCGCGCGGCATTACCACATTGCCAGGCTCCACCCCTTTCAGCCATTTGTCCAAGCCTTCAATGCGCCATTCCAGCGGCTCAACTTCATTGGGCCATGCCGTATACCGCCCGGTTTCCTCGCCAAGAAATACCGCCCCCGCGAATGGAGGCCCTTCGCGTATTGCCGCGCCCAGAGACTCGTCATCGTATACCCCGTAGGCGGAATCCTCCAGGTACAGGACATCAAACGCCAGGGCACGGGCTCCTCCGCGGCGGCAAAACTCTATTATGTGACCGTAAACCTCACGGGGCCATGGCCATGACAAACCGCTTTCCCGTGCCGCCCAGTCCAGACTGTCCTGATCAAGCAGAATCAATTTAACCTGACCGGTCCCCGCTCCGGGCTCGGCCTTATGGGCAACCCGCCAGGTCCATGTTGTATATTCCAGCCGGTCCAGCAGACCGTGGCTCCATGTCCACGCAGAAAGAAACCCGAAAAAAACGGACAGCATCAATGCGCTGGTAAACTTTCTCTTCACGGTAAAACTCTACAACACAATACAGATCAAGATCGACAGAAATGAAAGGGAATGAAAAATCACTTGCAATTATCAAGAAAAGTCACATTATGCGCGATCTACATTTCCAACGGGAGCGATACCATGCTTTCTGATGTCATATCACATAAATATATATCGCTGTTCGCATTTGCAGTTGTTGCCGCCGTGATTGCAACGGGTTCAACAGGATGCCTGCTCAGCAGCAACAGCAGCAAACCATTGGGAGACGGACATGATTTCGGCGACAATAGCCCTGATGTGGTTGTCGCCCTTGGCGACAGCATCACGGCAGGATCGTCCAATCCGGGAGGTACGCCTTGGCCTGCGCGGCTTTCCAATATCCTGGCAAAGACTGTGGTAAACGACGGAATACCGGGTGCAACCAGCTCAATAGGAGCGGCACGGGTGCAGAGCCTTATCAATCAGCATAGACCGGGATTTGTAATCGTATTCTACGGCGCCAACGATGCTATCCACGGAAATCCTGTCGCTGCAACGTCAGCAAATCTCCGGTCCATGGTGGTTACCGCAAAAAACAATCAATGCATTCCCCTTATTGCAACGGTTATGCCCATGTCCGGCGGTCGCAACATCTACAATGGACGGGTTGACCGGATAAATGATGAGATCAGGAAGATCGCATCGGAGGAAGGCGCAAAGCTGGTCAATATCCATAGGGCGGTCAACAGGGATCCGGACTTGTATCTCATTGACGGGCTGCACCCCAATGACCTTGGGGAAGAACTGATAGCGCTGGAGTTCATGGATGCGTTCAAATGAAACACGCTGACGGCACCAAGGGCACATATGATACTAGATACCGGGATTTCAGAGGTGGATATTGGTTTTATGGGCAGTCTAGCTGCGTTGACGATATCACGTGAATACGCAATCATCGCGTATAAATGAAAAACCGCGCAACGATCATACGACTTATTGTCAGCCTGGCCCTATTGTCCGGACTGCTATACTGGATCGGAATAGAATCCCTTGCAGAAAGTCTGCGATCGTTCAACCCCGTTTGGTACGCAGTGGCCGTAGCACTGATATTTTCGCATTTTTTTATACAGGCAATAACCCTCCGCGCTCTCCTGCTTTCAAAAAATATTCACGTCACTACGTGCAGCGTATTCCGCCTCATGATTATAAGCTATTTTTTCGGGCTCTTTTTGCCGGGCGGTATCGGACCGGACCTTGTGCTTTGTTACAATCTGGTCAAGACGGCTGAAAAGAAGGAGGATGTGCTCAGCGCCGTGGTTTTCATCAGAATATCGGTACTCTTCATACTCATAGTCTTTGCATTCCTGTTCAGTTTCACTCCCATGGCCGCCGGGTTGCACCTGCAATTTGTGACGGGAGCACTCGTCTTCGCTTTCCTGTGTTACTACTTCATAATGGCCAACAAAAACACCCTGTCCATTGCGAGCAGACTGCTGGACTTTCTTAACAGACATCATTTCACCAGTCTTCTTTACAAGACATATTTCGCTTTGTCAGAATACGGCAAGGACCGCAGGATGCTATTACGAATCCTGCCCTGGTTTTTCCTGTCCTGGCTGCTTAAAATCACTGTGGATTTTATTATAGCGCTTTCGTTGGGCCTGGATATCCACATCGTGTATTTCATTATTTTCATTCCGTTGGTATCCATTGCCGCAATTGTGCCGTTGACGCTGGCAGGCATAGGTATTCGGGAAGGCTCATTTGTAGGGCTCTTCGGGATGGCCGGGGTGGAGGCTTCGGACGCTTTCTCGATATCGATACTGTCATTCAGCCTCAATTTCTGGCTGGCTTTTGCCGGCATGCTCTTGTTCGCCATACACGGCGCAGGGATAATTATTAAACAGTCCGAAGTCTATTCGGAACATGTCAAAGACATTGACCATCAACCCGAAGGCGGTAATATTCCGGAAAATGACAACCGGTAACAACTGCAGATGCAAAATCGGGTGGGCTTTGCCGCTCATGTTGTTTTTAACGGCCCTCGCCCTGCGAACCGCGGGAATCTCCAACGATCTTCATCTGGGCAATATCTATCATCCCGATACCCCAAAGCAGATGCGCGCCATAGACAGATTCATGGATGGCCAGTACTACGTTGAAACAGGTAATCCCGACTTTGACGGATATCCTTTTTTCAACAGTCACCTGATCGCCCGGCTGTATATCGTGTACGACGGCATGCAATCATTCATCCGGGGCCATCTAGGGGTGCCTTATGAGCCCTTCGAGCCGTCGATGGAAACACGGTACTGGACAGCGCGGCTATTGAATGCTCTGGTTTCGGCGTTTGCGGTCCTGGTGATATACGCGATGGGGGCGCGATTCTGGAGCCGTACCGCAGGAGTGATAGCCGCTCTCCTGCTTGCCCTGTCTCCGCTGGATATAACGGCCGCCCATTTTGCCATGAGTGATACCATGGCTGCGTTCATGGCGCTTGCGGCCCTTTATTTCGCGCTAAAGGCTTATCAAGATCAGAGACTTCATAATTATATTGCCGGAGGGATCCTTGCAGCCGCGGCGTTTTCCGCCAAGTATCATGGAGGGATGGTCCTAGCCGCTTTCCTCGTAGCGCACCTGTGCCGCTATCCTCTGATAGGTCCTGCCTTGTCGAAAGAATCCCTGCGACGGGGTTCTCTGCTGACTGGAACATTCCTTGCCGGAATTTTACTGACTACTCCCGCCCTGCTGACATACCCGAAAGGCGCGTTTCGCCAGATAGCCGGGTTCATAGAACATACGTCCGGGTACGGAATGCGGGCCGAAATAGCCGAGATGAACCTGTTGGAGCAGTTTATTGCCGGAATGAGGATGAACA
>SLRP01000160.1 GCA_007130845.1 Kiritimatiellia bacterium
ATTATAGGCATGAGGTATAGTTGCCGGTAATTAAAGGGATAGCGGCATGATAACAGAGACAAGGCGTGGCTTCACGCTTGTAGAGATTATGATCGTTGTGGGAATTTTTGGAGTTCTGGCCGCAATTTCCATACCTGCCTTTACTCAGGCCAGGGAAACAACACGCAAGAATGCCTGTATCAGCAACCTCCGCCGCATTGATCTGGCCAAAGAGCAATGGGCCATGGCCTCGCAGGCAGTCGCCGGCTCTGCTGTTACTGATATTGAGGTTGATGAATACATACGGGGCGGCCGCCCGAATTGCCCGTCAGACGGCGAATATTCATACGATATTCTGGGAACAGATCCAACGTGTACCATTGACAACCATGAACTTCACGAAAGCCCCTGATTGCTGCGGACAGGCACAGGCTTGGTATACATTCCCATCCCCGAATACGATGCAAGTGTAACCCTCTGAGTTAGCCGAACGCTCTGAAAATGTGCGATCCCTGCCGTGTTTATCAATAATCTTGTCTAGAAACGTCGGGTTATCCTGATACATTCATTTTGATTCATCTGCGTTGTGCGTGAGAGGATTCCTGCTAATGGCACAGTATATGCTTGATTATATATCTCATAATTAAGAGCCTGTTAGAAATGCAGACAACAATTATAAATAAACTATCAGGGCTGATAAACCGCGCTCCTATGGACGTAGTTGGGATTGATTGTGCATCCAACGGTGTCCGTCTGGTCCGGATGAAAAAGGGCGCTGCGGGGTTGTCGCTGGTTGGTGCGCAGACGGTGGATCCGGTCGAAAGCGTCCTGTCGCCTGCCGGCGGGCCTGATTCCGACAGCGGGAGATTGTCATCGATTCCAGTGCGTGTGCGCGGACGATATGCCGCGCTTGCCGTGCCGGGCACACATGGGGTGGTAAAGATGCTGCGTGTGGCAGAACAATTTGACTCCGGAGACAAGAATCAAATGATGGCTAAGCTGGGATGCGACGAATCAGAAAATTATCGTTTTGCCGTGCGCACCATAATGCCTGCCACCGGACGTTCCGAAGCCCGCCTGTTGGCTGCGGCATTACCCGAGTGGCAGGCTCAGGCCCTGTTGGACCTTCTTCCTTCCTCAGGGTTGCCCGCTCCGCGATCCATAGAGGTTTCCGAGCTTGCCGTTGTAAATGCATTCATGCGTTTCCGGCGCATAGCTGGTGATGGAGAGGCCGACGGGCTGATTCATTTTGATCACGATGTAAGCGTCTTTGCCTTGTTTAACGGAGGGGTCCTTTCACAGTTGCGAGCCTTCAAGTTCGGGGTTACATCGGTACTTCAGAAGGTGATAGACACACTGAATGTAGATGAGCAGACGGCGGAAGGCGTGCTGATGGACGGCGCATTCGACATATCTCATCTGGTTGAGGAAGGCGCCAGGGAAATCGGAAATCAATTCCTGATTTCCCGCGACTACATGGAGCGAAGCGAGAACTGCAGGTTGAAAAAACTCTATGTGTCGGGTCCTCCGAGCCTGGTTTCCACATTCATGAGAAGCATGCCTCATTCTTCAGAGGTCGCGGAATGGAATGCGTTTGACGGAATCGACACGCATGGAGACGTATCCGAGGAAATTGAGGCGGCACCGTGGCGCGTGGCCTCTGCGATTGGGGCATGTGTCGGGGTCTTGGAGGACGAATGAAGTCGCAGGTCAATCTAATCCGGTCATCGGAACAACGCAGCGCCAGTATGGTGAGCCTGAAGTCACTGGCTCTGATCTTTTCCATAGTGATTCCCCTGGTTATCCTGCTGCTGATTGCCTGGGCGTGGATGGGTTATACAGAGAGACGCAGCGCTTTGCAATTGGTTGAAGGCCAGTGGGAGGAAGCCGAGAGAAGAGTTGAGGAGGCTCAGGCTGTGAGCAGAAACCTGCGTGAGGTTGAGCGGTATCACACTGAGGTCGATGGCTGGAACAGATCGCGACTGGTATTGCACGAATGGTTGGCCGGACTTCAACAAATTATCCCTGAAGAAATGCAGCTTCGCACCCTGCAGGCTCGTCAAAGGGCGGAATTTGTCGAGGATGCCGGGGCATCCCGTTTCTTTACTGTTACACTTACAGGGCGCTGTGTGGGTCCCGACGCCGAGAACACTGTAGAGGTATTTCGGGAAACCCTTGAAAGTGAATCTGCTTTTGATTCGTTGATTGAACGGGTGGCGGTTACCGGTTTTCAAGAGGATCAATCGGACGGGGCAGCGGAGCATGACCGTGTATTCCAGATAGATGTAACATTCAAAGCGAGGAGCTTCATTGAAACTGCCGGAGAATAAGAGGGATCGTCAGAAGATTCTCGCCATTATCGCTGTGGCGGCGGCAGGCGTCCTGTACGGCGTTTGGATAGGTGTATACAATCCGATCAGCAATAAACGTGATGAAGCCGCCGAAAAAGTGCTTCAACTTGAGCATGATTTACGCACAGCTGAAATACAGATTAGACGTATGCGGCAGATGGAAAGAGATTTTGAAAGGACTACACTTCGGCTGGCAGAATATTCCGAGGAACACATGCTGCACCCGCGACTGGGAAATTATCTTTTGAATGCCCGGGATATTCTTATGGGTCATTCACGATCGGCAGGAATAGGCAGCATCGTGATTGAAGAGGTGGGGTTAAAAGAATTGCCCTCTCTCTCCGATGACGAGGACGCTGCAAATACGGTGCAATCATACGCTGTTCGGGTTGAGGCAGAATGCGGTTTCAATGAACTCAAACGTTTGATACGCTTGATCGAGGAAGACAACCCACTTATTACAGTGTCGAGACTTCATATAGCCGGGCAATCCGGGAATCCTCAGGAACACATGGTTACCTTTGACATTCAATGGCCGGTATGGATAGATCCCGGTATGCGGAGAAACGTTATGGACCGAGCATTGGAGTTTAAAGGCGGGAACGGGTCGTGAGTATGGATTTGATATCTACAGAAAATTGCAGCGTAATCGCAGGGTCCGGTTATTCTTTACCGGCTTCCCGGATTATTCGTATTTCCGCATCCTCTCTTGTGTTATCGCTGTTGGCATTTTCAGGGTTGTCAGTAGATATGGCTGAAGCTGATGATCCTGACACTTCATCATACTCGGAGCGCGATCCGTTCTGGCCGGTTGGTTATACCCCACCTGAACCTGAAAAGGAAGAAACCCAGGAGGTTCTCGAGATTGAAGAAGAGTGGCCCGATCTACCCGTTATAGGTAGTTCTCGCGACATGGCGGGTCAATACAGGGTTCTGATTCCCGGCGCTGGAGTGGTCCGCGAAGGAGAGATTGTTTCGCTTGAGCATAACGGATACTGGTTTCATTGGCGGATTACGGGCATAGACGAAAGAGGAATCCGCTACGACAGATTAAGGGTTTCGCGGGAGCGATCCCCCGTGCCTCCTTCAAGAGAAAATGCCGCAGGGCAGTCCGTATCATCAGAGGAGAAGTGACCATGAGAAGAATGCATCCACATATAGTGTCATTATTACGCATTACATCGTTGTTTGCGGTTATGGCCGTATTTCATGCGTCGAACATAGCCGCATCGGCTTCGGAAGATGCCCGGCTGGTAGGAGAGTCCGGGGATGACGGGAGCGAATACATTGACTTTTCCGAGGGGGATGTTGAGTCGGACCTGCAAGTTGAGACCCGTCTGGTTGACGGCAACGAGCGGATTACCATCTCTCTGGATGATGTATTACTGGAGGATGCTGTCAGAATGTTTGCCCAAACGACCGGGGCCAACATCATAGCCACCAGCGCCATGCTGGAAGGACGCAGGGTGACAGTGAACCTGAGGGATGTTGAATGGCGTCCTGCCCTTCGTTCCATTCTTGAAATTCATGATTATTCACTTGTGGAGCGAACGCCGGGATCCGGAATTTACAGTATACAGACCAAGGCGCCGGACGCGCCTGAGCCTACCCATGTTCAGACATATTTTCTGGATTACACCACAGTGGGAGAGGTTACCAACACCATATCAGGGATGCTAAGGTCGGACGCTGTAATGACTCCATTTCCGTCGCGCAATGCGCTTGTCATAAGGTCGGATGAATCCAACCTCAGTGAAATTTCCGGATTGATAAGAGAGCTGGACATGCCTGCCAGGCAGGTATTGATCGAGGCCAAGATAATGGAGCTGAGTGATGAGGCCATGAAACAACTCGGTATCCGGTGGGATTCACTTGAATCCTTCGGAGTTCAGGCCGGAGTGGGCCCGTTTACTCGTCATCAACGTACGGAGAGAGATCTGGATCGCACAACAACCAGGCGGGAACTGCATGGCGATACCATGATCCATACGGAACGAAGTCTTGTCGACCCTTTCGGTCAACGCAGGCTTGATTCTGACAACC
>SLRP01000161.1 GCA_007130845.1 Kiritimatiellia bacterium
GCTGTCAACCTACCGACTCTGGACGGAACAGTTTCAGCGATTCGCAAGAAACAAGCCGCCGACTGATCTCGACGCGGACGATGCGGCGCGGTATCTGACGCATCTGGCGACGGAACAACGAGTGGTGGCTTCCACACAAAATCAGGCATTCAGCGCACTTCTGTTTGTCTACCGCCATATCCTGAAGACGGACTACGACCTGAAGGATAAGGTCACCCGCGCCCGTCGAACCCGATATATTCCGGTTGTGTTGACCCGACAGGAAGTGGATCGCGTTCTCGAATTTCTGGATTATCCCTATTCCTTGATTGTGAGCTTGTTGTACGGTTGCGGCTTGCGCCTATTCGAGGTATTGAATTTGCGGGTCGGCTGTCTCAATTTCGACGACCGGATTCTGACGGTCCACGACGGGAAGGGCAAAAAGGACCGGACCGTTCCGCTGCCTGAGCGTTTGTTGCCTGAATTGAAGAAACACATGGAACGGGTGTACGCGCTTCACGAAAAGGATCTGTTGGCGGGCTACGACGGCGTGTTTCTGCCGGGGGCCATGGATCGAAAGTGGAAGAACGCCGCAAAGGAGTTGGTCTGGCAATGGGTGTTCCCGGCAAAGACGTTGACGCATGTGCCGGACAAGAAGGAGCAACGCCGTTACCACATGCATGAATCGGTGTTTCAGCGGGCATTACGGACGGCGGTACGGAAAGCGCGGATACCCAAACGAATCACCGCCCATACGTTTCGCCATAGTTTTGCCAGCCATCTCTTGCTCAACAATTATGATATCCGCACCATTCAGGAGATGCTGGGACACAGCGACGTGCGGACCACCATGATCTATACGCATACCGTTAAGAGCCGGACTCAGAAGGAGCGCAAGAGCCCGCTGGATTTCTGAATGATATCGATTGCTAACGCATAGAGAGGGTGTAAACCATGTGCCGGGAATGACACCTCCGCCATGCCTTCTTCGTACTAATCGAGATTGCGGGGCTATTTATTCTAATGTCTGGCGGTTGATAATATTTTTGGGCAGTTGATCCATCAGGTGGTACCCCGGGCGCGATTCGAACGCGCGGCCTGCGGATTAGAAGTCCGCTGCTCTATCCAGCTGAGCTACCGGGGTATATCAGATTTCAACCCGGCTGATATTAACAACTTTAGCCTGAAGGGCACGTCAAAACAACTCATAAGCCGCATGGCCATATTTTTTACAGATCAAGTTGAATCAACAAAGTCTCTCAAGCCTGAATTTCTTTACAAAGATATGGCTTGTGGTAATTTACCGATCAATAAAGATATATAGTGTGCATAAAGGACACGAATTTCTGTTGTCGGATTATGAAAGATTCCATCAAAGAGTTAAATATCAGCGGGTTTGACCTTAAACTTTATACTGCCGGACACGTATTCGAACCCAACCTGACCACCCGGCTGCTCGCTGAATCAGTGGATATTCCAAAGGGGAGTTCGGTGCTCGATCTAGGGTGCGGCGTGGGCCCCATAGCAATCATTGCCGCCAAGAAGGGCGCTGGCGAGGTATATGCCGTGGATGTCATGGATGAGGCCTGCGCTTACGCGGCGAGAAATGTTGAGGAAAACGGCGTAGCAGACCGTGTACGCGTAATTCAGAGCGACCTGTTCTCCAATATTCCCGATAAGAAGTTCGATATTATAATAAACGACGTGTCCGGAATGGCCGACATAGTATCCCGGATATCACCATGGTACCCGGAAACCATTCCAACGGGAGGATATGACGGTACAGAGCCGACCATCAGGATGCTGACCGAGGCCAGGGAACATCTCAATGATAACGGGATCCTCTATTTCCCGGTGTTGAGTCTTGCAGACCAGAAAAAGATCTTGAACAAGGCCAATGAGCTTTACAACAACGGACTGGAACCCGTTTCAAAGAAAATGGTCCCCTTCTGTCAGGAATTCAAGGACCGCCTCAAGGACCTGGAGGACCTCAGAAACAGGGGGATTATTGATTACGTTGTAAAGCGATCCCGGTATTTGTGGAGCTTGGAAATTTACAAAGCCACGGCTTGATTAACTGTGACCCGGATCAGCCGGAAACTCCTTTCACCAGCTGAACTTTCCATCCCTGTTATCCCCCATCATTTCGTCACTCAATTCGCCGTCACCCGATTGCAGTGCGATATTAACCAGCACCCCTATCATGGCGGATGTGACCAGGAGACTTGATCCCCCGTAACTTATGAACGGAAGCGGCAGTCCCTTGGTAGGAAGACAACCCGTGACCACTGCTATATTGAACGCCGCCTGCAGTGTTATCATCATGGTTATTCCAAAAGCAGTGAACTTCCCGAACAGGTCCGGGGCATGCAGGCTGATTCTCAACCCGCAGAAAAACAATGCGGCAAATAAGACTACCACCCCCAATGACGCCGATAGTCCAAGTTCTTCCCCGATAATTGCAAATATGAAATCAGTATGAGATTCCGGCAGATAAAAACGTTTTTGAAGGCTCTGACCGAGCCCTACTCCTCCCGGACCGCCGACGACAAATGCATAAATCGCGTTTAGCAGCTGAAAGGCCTCATCCCTGGCGTATTGTTCCGGATTAAGAAAGGCCGTTATTCGACGCATGCGAAGGGTATCCTGCATTATAGCCACGGCAAACATCATGGCGCCTGCAGTTCCGGTAATCAGCAGATATCCGATGCGGGTACCCCCGACAAACATCATTACAAAACCAACCAACCCAACCAGCAATGTCGTACCGTAATCAGGGGCAAGAAATATCAATCCAGACATGACACCCATTAACGACATGGGAATAACCAGCCCCTTTACCAATTCCCCTGATCGGCGCTGAATCCTGGACATATACCAGGCCATCATTATGATCAAAGCCATTTTAGCCAGTTCGGAAGGCTGGAAATTCAAGTAAGGACCTATACCGATCCATCTACTACTGCCCTTGATCGTGATGCCGATACCTGGGGTCAGCGCGAGTACCAGGAGCAACAACGCCAGCCCGAAAAGCGGAAGGGCGAGAATGCGCCAGTACCGGTAATCCATACTCGCAATGATAAAAAATACAGGCGCAGCCAGGGCAAGAGAAATGAATTGCCGCTTAATGAAGTACGCCGGATCCCCGAACTGGGTCTGACCGTGAACCCCGCTGGTGCTGGCGAGCATTACCAAGCCGATTGTCATCAGCACCAGCACGATCCCAACCAG
Source organism: Kiritimatiellia bacterium (assembly GCA_007130845.1). GTDB lineage: Bacteria > Verrucomicrobiota > Kiritimatiellia > SLAD01 > SLAD01 > SLRP01. The sequence continues at coordinate 3,211 of SLRP01000161.1, forward strand.
CACGCTTGCCGTTCTCCACATCTATCAACGCGCTCCCTGCCGCTAAACACACTGCCGGCAGCGCGTTGGAGAGGCGCTACAGGCATACGAAAGATGACTCACGGCTTTTTTTAGTAAGGATCAGTGAGATATGGTGGAAGGTATCATCAAGCGCTGCCCGGGTCTGACCCTGTCGCCTTCAGCCATATCGTTGAAACTGAGTATATCATCCTTTAGAACGGCGAAATCCATCGCTATGGATTCCAGGGTGTCGCCCTCCTGAACGGTATAAGGAAAGGGCTCGTCTCCCGAGGCAATGCGAGTGTCAGACTGTCCGGCCTCAGCCCGCGGCTCCCCGGGTTCCGGCTGCTCCGCAGGTTCAGGAGTGTCATCCCTGGGCTCGGCGGGTTCGCTTTCCCTTGCCGGCTCGGCCCCGGGAATAACCAGCTTCTGATCCACACGTATCACATCATCACGCAGATTGTTGGCTTCCCGCAATGCGCTGACAGTTGTTCCATGTCTTACAGCAATGTGGGAAAGTGTGTCGCCGGGACGCACAACATATTCCTTTCCATCTGCGACAGCTTCACGCCGCGGACGTTCCGCTCTAGGCTCGCGCTCCCTGACTTCCGCATGGGGAGGCAGCAGCAATTCCTGTCCCACCACTATGAGATCCGGATTCTGAATATTGTTCAGATCCATCAGCTCAGTCTGGGTTACACCGTGCCGACGGGCAATTGTTGAAAGATTATCCCCGGAACGAACTTCGTAAGTCTTCATTGCCGGCATTCTGGGCGCATCAGGCTCAGGGGCAACTGCCGGCTCCGGCGCTCTTGGAGGAGGCGGTGTGGGCCTGGCTTCACGCACCTCGGGCTTGGGAGGCATAACAGCTTTCTCAGGCGTATCTACTTCAGGTCGCGGTGTGCCGCAACCCTGAATCAATACTATTGATCCAACCGCCATTACGTGCAACCCTACAATCAGTGTTACAACAGTAGGCGCTTTGATTTTAGTTCTGGTCTCAGTGTGTGAATTCATTATAGAACTCCATGATACGTGGTTTTTCATTTCGCTTCCTCCCTGGTCAGGTTCATGACGTTTCCGGTGAAACAATCTCCCCGTTCTTCATAGCTGTGAAACTGATCAAAGCTTGCACAGCCGGGTGA
>SLRP01000154.1 GCA_007130845.1 Kiritimatiellia bacterium
ACGACCTTACACAGCTGGCCTACGGGTTCAGCCGTGATGATATAGGAACATTTCTGCCGGATTATCTGAATGAAAAGATCCTGCCCTTCGATCCGTTTCAGTCTATCGATATCGACGGAGTCGGCCAGCTGATCGAGACAGGAGTCCGGAAAGGTCGCGAAACCCGTTCCGACCTCAAATGCGGCATTTGCGGAGAACACGGAGGCGACCCTGCCAGCGTCAAGTTCTGTGCCAAGGCAGGTCTGGACTACGTAAGCTGTTCTCCATATCGTGTCCCGATAGCCCGCCTGGCAGCTGCCCAGGCTGCCATAAAGGGTTGATAAACAGCTAAATATAGCTATTGTCGTGCATGCCGTTCCCTGTACCGGCCTGCGCGGGTAGAGCCTATTCCCTTTTAATATCGTTCCTTTTTAACGAATTAGCGAACGAAAAGGGGTCTGCACTGGTCCAATATCAAAGGTGCGGAAAGATAAGTCCGTAGGTGGCTTGTTTCCCGGACCGTTTAAATATTTGAGTTGGATGGTGTAAGGTTATATCCGAAGGATGGTATCGGGAAAACATGAACGATCATGACAATACAATTAAGATATATCTTCGTGAAATAGGGCAGGTGGATCTTCTTACCCCTGCAGAGGAGGTAGAGCTTGCCAAGCGAATCAAGAAGGGGGATGAAGAGGCCAAGAACCTCATGATCCGGGCGAATCTTCGACTTGTAGTCAAGATAGCTCAGGACTATGCGCGTTACGGACTGCCGCTTCTTGACCTTATTTCGGAAGGAAACATCGGTTTGATAAAGGCCGTAGAGCGGTTTGACCCCAAGAAGGGGGGTAAACTAAGCACTTATGGCGCATGGTGGATAAAGCAGTCGATAAAACGTGCGCTGGCCAATCAGAGCAAGACCATACGCCTGCCTGCCCACCTTGTTGACAAGATTGCGCGCATGCGCAAGGAGCAGCACAAATTGCTCGAAACACTCGGGCGGGATCCTACCAATGAGGAATTGGCTGCGGCGCTGGATGTAAAACCTTCCGTGATATCGCACTGGAAGACCGTGGCCCTGAGGCCGACGTCCCTGGATGCGCCTATCGGAGATGATGACAGCGCCGATTTTTCGGAGATCATTGGTGACGAACGTGTGCGGAGTCCTTATGATGACATTAATGACCGCCAGCTGCGCCAGGAAGCCGAGGAGTTGATGGATCGTCTGGATCCTCGCGAGCGTGAGATATTAAAGTACCGATATGGACTCAAGGGAGCTAAAGTTGAAACGCTTGAAACAGTCGGAAAACGGTTTGACATCACGCGTGAGAGGGTTCGTCAGATTCAAAACTCCGCCTTGGTTAAGTTGCGATCCATGATGGAAGAACAGGGCGAGCCTGTCGTTCAGGGTGAAAAGGATAAGTAATGAGTGTAGAACGATTGCGGGATGCCATACGCGACATTCCGGATTTCCCCAAACCGGGCGTTGTTTTCAAGGACATAACGCCCATTATTGGAGATCCCGGGCTTTTTAAGACAGCTGTGGACATGATGGCCGCCAGAAACCGGGACCGGCATATCGATAAAATTGCGGCGGTCGAAGCGAGAGGATTCATTTTGGGGGCTGCAGTCGCATATGTGCTTGGAGTTGGGTTTATACCGGTACGCAAGGAGGGCAAGCTTCCTTATGATTCCATGCGGGAGAGTTGCGAGCTGGAATACGGCACGGCTGTGCTTGAAATGCACATTGATGCCGTTAGAGATGGTGAACAGGTACTGATAATCGATGACCTGTTGGCTACCGGGGGCACGGCCGAAGCAACGGCGCGGATGATAGAAAGGGCCGGTGGAGTGGTAACAGGCATTGAGTTTCTTGTAGAGCTTTCGTTTCTCAAGGGCCGGGAAAAACTGAACGGATACAAGGTATTCGCCCCTATCAATTTTTAGGAACAGTTGAAGCTCAACCTTAACGAAAGGAGCTAAAGATGGCAAAGATAGGCGTATTGCTTTCAGGATGCGGTTACTTGGACGGCGCAGAGATACATGAGGCGGTTTTGACCTTGCTGGCAGTGCACGAAGCGGGCGCGGAAGCGGTGTGCATGGCGCCCGACATCGAGCAGAGCAAGGTAGTCAACCACATTACAGGCGAGGATATGCCTGAGAAGCGCAACGTACTTGTCGAAGCCGCACGTATAGCACGCGGCGAGATACGGGACATTGCCGATGTTAAGGGCGGTGAGCTTGACGCGTTTGTCATGCCCGGCGGATACGGAGCCGCTTTGAACTTGAGCGACTTCGCAGTGGCGGGACCCGACATGAAAGTGCATCCCGAGGTGGAACGCATGATCAGTGAAATCCACAATGCTGGCAAGCCGATAGGCACAATTTGTATTTCCCCGGCAATTGTAGCTAAACTCATTCCAGGCGTGAAGCTGACCATCGGTGACGACGAGGGCACTTCGCAGGCTTTGGAAAAAATGGGCTGCAAGCATGAAAACTGCGTTGTGACGGGCATTGTCGTGGATGATGAACACCGTGTCGTGTCCACGCCGGCATACATGCTCGGCCCGTGGGTTAACGACGTGTGGCAGGGTATTCGGGGGTGTGTCCGAGAGGTGCTTCAGAGAGTGAATACCGGCGCTGCGCCGTAAGTCATTGTTGAAGTTTATTGCGCTTTCTGAAGGAAGCGGTTTATCGTATCCCGCCTTGAGCTTGTTATCCGTGCTCGCCGGTTTGGTCGAGTGGGATATCAGGTAATGGGGATGAGTTGGTTCCAATATGGAGGTATATGAAGATTCATGAATATCAGGCCAAGGACCTGTTCAGGCATCACGGAATACCGATACCGGACGGCAGGGTTGCCTCAAGTCTGGAGGGCGTTAAGCAGGCAGCAGTAAAGCTGGGCGGAGCAGTGGCTGTAAAAGCCCAGGTTCATGCAGGAGGCCGTGGCAAGGCAGGCGGAATAAAGGTGGTCGGCACTCCCGACGAGGCAGCGGAGGCTGCCCAATCCATCCTAGGCATGGACATAAAGGGTTCTACCGTCCGCAAGGTCCTCGTCGAAAGAGGGGCGGACATCCGGAGCGAAGCGTATCTTGGGTATATTGTTGATCGCGGCGAGAAAAGCGTGTCCTTCATAGGCAGCGCCGAAGGCGGCGTGGAAATCGAGGAAGTGGCTGCAAACACTCCGGAAAAGATTCTGAGGTTTCATGCATATTCCAAATCCTTTCCCGAAGACGATGCGAAGGCCGTTGCCGGACGGTTGTTCAAGGACGAATCCACGGCCGATGCCGTACTCGACATAATGCGCAAACTCTTTCGGCTTTTCGTGGAAAAGGATTGCTCCCTGGCTGAAATCAATCCGCTGGTGCTGACTGGGGACGGCGAGGTCATCGCTCTCGACGGCAAGATCAATTTCGACGACAACGCCCTGTTTCGGCGTCCGGAGATCGCAGATTTGCGCGACATGGATGAGGAGGACGTCAATGAAATAGAGGCCAAGGAGAAGGGGTTGAGTTTCGTCCAGCTCGACGGCGACATCGGCTGCATGGTAAACGGCGCGGGCCTTGCCATGGCAACCATGGACATCATCCAGTTCTATGGAGGACAGCCCGCCAACTTCCTGGATGTGGGCGGATCCTCCAGCCCTGAGAAGGTTATCAATGCATTCCGGCTCCTGATGAGCAACAAGAAGGTAAAGTCGATACTCGTCAATATCTTTGGCGGAATTACGCGCTGTGACGACATAGCCAACGGGATCCTTGAATCCTACAAACAAATCGATATCAATCTTCCCATAGTAATTCGTCTGAGCGGCACGAACGCGGAGGAGGGCCTGAAGATGCTGGAAGGGTCGCCGCTGATCACGGCCGAAACGTTCGCAGAAGCAGTGCAGAAGGCCATATCCCTGGCTAAAGGAGAGGCGGCATGAGTATACTAGTGGATCAGAATACCCGCCTGATCGTGCAGGGCATAACGGGCCGGGACGGCTCATTTCATGCGCGCCAGATGATCGATTACGGCACAAATGTAGTCGGCGGTGTTACGCCCGGCAAGGGCGGCCGCACGTTCGAAGGAGTGCCGGTGTTCGATACCGTCAAGGAAGCGGTTTCAGAGACTCAGGCCGGCGCAACTGTTATCTATGTGCCGGCAAAGTTCGCTGCTGCAGCAGTGCTGGAGGCCGTGGAGGAGAAGATTCCCTTGATCGTCTGCATCACCGAGGGTATTCCGGTCATGGATATGATCGAAGTGTATCATGCGGCGAAGGAGGCCGGATGTGTTTTGATCGGCCCTAATTGTCCCGGCGTGATATCACCCGGGAAGTCGAAAGTCGGCATCATGCCGGGGCAGATTCACAAGCCCGGCCGCATCGGTGTTATATCGCGCAGCGGGACGCTCACCTACGAAATCGTGAATGCGCTGACTGTTCGCGGTCTTGGACAGTCCACCTGCATAGGGATTGGCGGCGATCCCATAGTAGGCGCGGGATTCCGCGATTTGTTGCCTGAGTTCGAGGAGGACAATGAGACAGACGCTACGGTGCTGGTTGGCGAGATCGGTGGAGACGAAGAAGAGCGCACGGCAACCTTCATAAAGGAACACATTTCCAAGCCCGTCTTCTCGTACATCGTCGGTCAGACCGCTCCAGAAGGCAAACGGATGGGGCATGCTGGCGCGATTGTTTCGGGAGGCGCCGGCACGGCCGAGTCCAAAATGAAGGCCTTCGGCGAGGCGGGCGTGCCCGTCGCCAAGACCATCGATGATCTAGCCGATACCGTAGCCGGACATTTCTCTGTACAGGGCGGTTGCTGAAGATATGTGTCATGAACTCCGCCGTGTGCAGCCTGGTTCAAACTGGTCATGCATCACCGCTTCATCACCCCTGCATCACCCTGGACATCGTTTTTATGTATTACACCCGCATTGACGATCGTCAATATGGGTGTAATGAAGAAGGTTGTTGTTTGAAAAGGGGTTTGCGCGGTTTTAGGCCGAATCCAGCATGTTCCGCGTCGGAAATCCCCTCCATTGATTTCATCAGGAAATACCCAATGGCGACTAGATAATTTCGCCGCTTTTATAAATGCCGACAACGGAGTTGAGGGTGTGTTCTTGCATGGAATACACTCCAGCTCCATGCGCTCGTTAATTATGATATCTTAATGGCATTCCGTGTGCTTTTTATGTAGTGTTCGGCATGATGAAAACTGATAAGTGGACAGTTGGCAGGATTCGTAGATACAAGGGAAAAGGCCGAATTGTTTCCCTTACCGCGTATGACTATGCTACTGCCCGTATCGTTGACGAAGCTGGGATCCAACTGATTATTGTCGGCGATTCCCTGGGCATGTCTGTGCTGGGCTATGATTCAACAATTCCTGTGACAATGGACGACATGATCCATCATGCATCCGCCGTTGTACGCGGTGTGAAACGCGCGCTGGTGGTGGCCGACATGCCGTTTCTTTCATATCAGGTATCCATTGAGCAGGCTGTGGATAATGCTGGACGGCTCATCAAATATGCCGGCGCGGACGCAGTAAAAATCGAGGGGGGCGCATTTCGAACGCATTTGGTGAACGCCTTGCTGAATAACGGAATTCCCGTCATGGGGCATATAGGCCTTACACCGCAGAGCGTAAGGGCAATGGGAGGATACAAGATTCAGGGAAAGACAAAAGATTCCGCTGAACGCTTGAAGGAGGACGCAGCGGCTTTGGATGAGGCGGGCGTTTTTTCGGTTGTCCTGGAAGGCATGCCGGCGGAGCTGGCCGGCGATATCACGTCCATGATTTCCGTGCCCACAGTAGGAATCGGTGCCGGGCCGGGCTGTGACGGACAGGTACTGGTTGTGAATGACCTGCTTGGTATGTCCGGAGAATTTCAGCCCCGTTTCGTTAAACGATATGCGAATGTTGAGGAGGAGATGCGCCGGGCCTTCAAAGAGTACCGCCGCGAAGTAGAGGAGGGAGAGTTCCCAGGCAAGGAGCACTGTTATTGATGTCGGGGATATGGATTTCCATCCGGTATATTTTTCATAGGCAGGTTTCTTACAGGAGTTTGCCCGGCTCGTTTGCGCTCCATCGTTGAACCAAATACAATATGCATTCAAATCCGCCATTTGAGTACAAATCCATGGGTGTTTCCGACACCCATGATCTGGCGCATAGGGTGGCTTCAGGTCTTAAACCCGGCGCAGTCCTGGCCCTGTACGGAGATCTGGGTTCCGGAAAAACCTGTTTTGTCAAGGGAATGGCCAACGCTTTGGACGTTCAACAACCTGTAAACAGCCCCACCTACACCTTGATCAACGAATATTACGGCAGGCTTCCTGTTTATCATGTTGACCTGTACCGCATCCTAAACGAGCAGGACGCACTGAATGCAGGACTGGATGAATATCTATACGGCTCAGGAGTAACGGTCATTGAATGGGCAGACCGCGCTGAATCCGTCCTGCCGCCGCACGCCCTGCATGTAAGGTTCTCTTATGGACGAGAAAAGAATGAACGGGTTATCACCGTAAGCGATGGAAAGGCCATATGATGATACTGTCTTTTGAGTTGTCTACCCGGAAGGTCAGTCTGGCCCTTCTTAAAGACAATGGCGTGCTTGCTGAAGACTGCTGGGAAGAGACTCCACCCCGTCGCGAAGCTGTTTTTGACAGGGTATCGCATGTCGTGGAACAGGCAGGCACATCGCTGGATGCGGTTAATCTCTATGTTGCGGGCCGCGGTCCGGGCGCGTATTCCGGGATGAGGGTGGCCATTGCAGCTGCGCGCGGATTGGCCATGCCGGATAACACGCCTGTGCATGCGGTAAGCAGCGGGGAGGCTCTGGCATGGAGTGTCATGTCCGGGCATGAAGGGCCTGTGGCTGTGGTGGGTGATGCTCGCCGGGATATGGTATGGGCCGGCGTTTTTGAAGGGAACGAACGTGCCATCGAGCAGACCGTGGATTGGAAGCTTTTCCCCATTCAGGATGTGTGTGGAGTATTTCCCGGTGATGTTGTGGCGGTAACTTCCGACTGGGACCGATTAAAGGATAGAATTTCATCTTCTTCTCTTGCGAAAGTGCACTGGATTGAAGACAATATTCATCCTGCAGCAGCGGATGTCGGTAGGCTGGCCGGTAGCCGGCGGGCGGAGGGGCGTCCGTCTGAGCCTCTGATCCCGTTATATCTTCATCCTCCAGTGTTTGCGCCGCCCGTCACAACTTGACGCAATATGGAAGTAAAACGTACTATGAGGTTCATGCACCCGGCACATAACAATGAAATTTTACCGCTAATGGAATCCGGAAGAAGAAGGACGGGTTTAGAGATATGATATCGGATTCCGGGATGAAAAAGAAACGGGCCAATTCGTACATTTACTCTGGAAACGCGGCCTTTATCGAGGGGCTTTATGAGCGCTATCTCTCGGAACCGGAAAGCGTGGAATCGTCTTGGCGTAAGTATTTCGACCGTGTTCGAAAGGCAGATGATGACGGGCAGAGGGATGTCTCGCATGAGTCAATTCAACGATACTTTGCCGAGATGGCGCGAGAACGCCCTTCAAGGATGCCGTCGGCCGGCGCTCTCCCCTCTATAATGCCGGAAATGGCCGAAAAACAGTCCGCCGTCCTGCGCTTGATTCACTCCTACCGGTTGCTGGGTCATCTGCGGGCAGACTTGGATCCTATACGTCTCAGGGAGCTTCCTCCCGTTCCCGAGTTGGACCTTTATTTTCATGGCCTGAGCGATTCGGATCGGTCCACGGTTTTCAATGCGGGGGACCTGGAAGGCGCGCCGATGCGTACATTATCCGAGATCGAGCAGGCTCTTAAGGACACTTATACCGGGTCAATAGCTGTAGAGTATATGCATATTACAGATGTGAATCAGAAACGCTGGATCGAGCGGCGGATGGAGAGGTGCCGTTCACGTCCTGCATATGATGAGGAAAAAAAGATCAGGCTTCTGCGTAATTTGAATGCTGCGGAGGGTTTGGAGCGGTATCTGCATGTAAAGTACGTGGGACAGAAACGTTTCTCGCTTGAAGGCGCAGAAGGCTTGATACCGTTTCTTGATTCCATGATAAGCAATGCCGGCGGGAAAGGCGTTGGTGAAATCGCCATCGGCATGGCTCATCGCGGCCGCCTCAACGTTCTTGTGAATATCATGGGCAAAATGCCCAGGGAATTATTTTCCATTTTTGAAGGGAAGATTGAGGAAACGCAGGTTGACATAACCAGTGGAGATGTGAAGTACCACGAGGGGTTTTCCTCCGAGGTAAAGGTCGGAGACGATGCGATGCACGTTGCGCTTGCATTCAATCCATCGCATCTGGAGATCATCGACCCCGTTGTAAGCGGTTCTGTCCGAGCCAGACAGGAGCGCCGCGGCGACCGCAAGAAGAGGAAGGCAATGGCGGTCCTCATTCACGGGGACGCGGCAATCATGGGGCAGGGTGTGGTTTACGAGACCTTCAATCTGGTGCAGACCCGCGGATACAATATCGGCGGCACCATACACATAGTGGTGAACAACCGCATAGGGTTCACGTTGAGCAACCCGCTGGATTATCGTTCTACGCAGTATTGCACGGATGTCGGCAAGGTGGTTCAGTCTCCCATCTTTCATGTCAACAGCGACGACCCGGAGGCCCTGGCCTTCGCCGCGGAAATGGCGGTGGATTTTCGTACGAAATTCAACAAGGATGTTTTGATCGATCTGGTAAGCTTCAGGCGCCATGGACATAACGAGGCTGATGAGCCTTCGGCAACGCAACCGATGATGTACAAGAAGATACAGGAACATCCCGGGGCGCGGAAGCTGTATGCCGACCGCCTGATAAAGGAAGGTGTTGTAAAATCTGAAGATGAAGCCGAGAAGATGGTTGAGAAGTACAGGGACGACCTTGATTCCAATGAACGTGTGGCCTTGTTTGAGGGAGCGCGAAACCGCAATCCCTATCTGGGAGACTGGTCCCCGTATCTGGGCGGAAAATGGTCCGACCCCGCTGAAACGGCCATACCCATAAGCGAGATCAAGCGTCTTGGTGACATTTTAACACGTCTTCCGGAAGGTTTTGAGCTCAATCAGCGTGTGGCCAAGGTTATTGAAGACCGCCGGAAGATGTATGGCGGCGCCTTGCCAATGGATTGGGGGGCGGCTGAAACCATGGCCTATGCCTCCCTCCTGAATGAGGGCTATCCTGTACGTCTTGCAGGTCAGGATACTGCGCGGGGAACATTCTTCCACCGGCACTCTGTCCTGCACAATAGCCGGAACGGGGAGGTGCATATTCCTCTGCACCATATACGCGAGGATCAACCTTCATTCACGGTAATTGACACCATTTTATCGGAGGAGGCTGTGCTCGGGTTCGAATACGGATTCGCCACTACCAGCCCCAATACACTTGTGATATGGGAAGCGCAGTACGGCGACTTTGTAAACGGCGCGCAGGTAGTAATAGATCAGTTTCTCAGTTCATCGGAACAGAAATGGCGTTTACTGTGCGGCCTGGTGCTGATGCTGCCTCACGGATGGGAGGGTCAGGGCCCGGAACATACATCTGCGCGCCTGGAGCGATTTCTTCAATTGTGCGCTCTGGACAACATGCAGGTTTGCCAGCCCACAACACCGTCTCAGATGTTCCATCTTCTGCGCCGGGAGATAATCCGCAAATACAGGAAGCCTCTTATAATCATGAGTCCGAAGAGCCTCCTGAGGAGAAAATCGTCTTTTTCCTCCATGGAATCTCTATCCGATGGGGAGTTTCATCTCATTATCGGAGAAATAGAGGCTATTCCTCCTGAAAATGTCAAACGCGTGGTTATTTGCAGTGGAAAAGTATACTATGACATTCTTGAGGCGCGACAGGAACAGGGTATAAGTGATATTGCGTTGATACGAATAGAGCAACTGTATCCGTTCCCGGATCAAATGTTGAAGAAGGAGTTGAGTCGTTACAAGAATGCCATGGAGATTGTATGGGCTCAGGACGAACCCATGAATCAGGGGGCATGGCATTACATACAACATCTCATCAGGGAATGCATGAAGAACACCCAATCATTGAGTTATGTCGGGCGAATGCCCAGCGCAGCCCCTTCAGGAGGACATCATCAGATGCACATACGAAGGCAGCGGCGCCTTGTTAAGGCAGCTCTGAATCTGTCGAACAAGGATCACCGCCCTGTTTTGGTTTTCCGGCCTGAAAAAAGCGCACCTAAAGCAAAAAGGAGCAGAAAATAATGACGGACGAAATCAAAGCCCCGCAATTCCCGGAGTCCGTTGAAGAGGGAACCCTTATGACCTGGCACAGCAAGGAGGGAGACTCCGTAAGCCGGGACGATAAGATTGCAGACATTGAGACCGACAAGATAGTTCTTGAAGTATCATCACCTGGAGACGGTGTTCTTTCGAAAGTTCTCAAGCAGGAAGGCGACACGGTGAAGCCGGGTGAAGTCCTGGCCAAGCTGGATGCCGGATCTAAGAGTGAAACATCATCCGATAAAGAAGAAAAGAAAACCGGCAGGACTGAGGATAAGGAGAAATCCGGGGATAAAAAAGAAAGCCGAAAGAAAGCCGATGAGGATGCAGGTGGGGATGAGGACGATGATAAATCCGGCGATAAGGACAAGGCCTCAGGGGGAAAATCAGACGAAGTAATGGCAAGTCCGGCGGCCCGGAAGCTGCTGGAAGAACATGAATTGGCCGCATCGGATATAACAGGTACTGGGCGTGGAGGAAGGATCACCAGAGAGGACGTGGTCAATTTCGTAGAAGAGAGTGATAAAGAGGAAGAAAACGGCTATACCGGCAGTGGTGAATATGAAGAAGACAGCGAGGACGCCGCCAAGTCTGACAAGCCTGTGGAGTCGGTCGCTGCGAGAGGCCGCAGGGAGCAGAGGGTTCCTATGACTCGCATTCGCGCCCGTATAGCTGAACGCCTTGTAGAGGCGCAGCAAACGGCCGCCATCCTGACCACTTTCAACGATATTGACATGAAGCCTGTCCGGGATCTTCGTAATCGATATCGGAATGAATTCGAAAAAGAACACAATGTCAAACTCGGCTACATGTCCTTCTTTGTAAAGGCTTCGACTGAAGCCCTGAAGCGATTCCCGGTCATCAATGCTTCCGTAGACGGAGGGGACATCATATACCACGGTTATTATGATATTGGCATAGCCGTAAGCACCAAACGCGGGCTGGTTGTTCCTATCCTGCGCGACGCCGACCAGTTAACCTTCGCGGAGATCGAAAAGGCTATTCTTGATTATGCAGAACGGGCGCAGGAGGGCCGGTTGCTGATTGATGAATTGACGGGAGGAACATTCTCCATTACCAACGGAGGGATATTCGGATCGCTGCTGTCAACTCCCATTTTGAACCCTCCTCAGAGCGCGATTCTGGGCATGCACAAGATCCAGGAACGACCTGTTGTTGTGGACGGGCGTATTGAGATTAGTCCCATGATGTACGTTGCGCTGTCATATGACCATCGTATAGTGGATGGGCGGGATGCAGTACTTTTTCTCACTGCCGTCAAGGAGCTCATGGAGGATCCTGCTCGGCTTTTGTTGCAAGTGTAGGTTGAAAGGATAGATCCGGTGGTAGGGCTGTTCCTGGATGAAGTAGAAAACCCGAACCTGTCGTAGACCTTGAACAAATAATAATGGTGCTCTCATGAATGAAAAGAAATTCGATGTTGTGGTAATAGGAGCTGGTCCGGCGGGTTATGTTGCCGCCATTCGCAGCGCACAATTGGGAATGAATACGGCCATTGTTGACGAGATGGTCAACAAGGCTGGTGATCATGTGCTTGGGGGAACATGCATCAATATCGGCTGTATACCTTCCAAGGCCCTGTTGGATTCATCTGAAAACTACTCAAGAGTGCTTAACAAGTTTGGAGCGCATGGCATAAAAACCAAGGATGTTTCGCTTGATGTCGAGGCCATGATAGCCCGTAAGGATCGCATTGTGAGCCAATGGACCAGCAGCATAGCGGCATTGATGAAAAAGAACAAGGTTGCCTGGCTGAAGGGTCATGGCAGGCTCTTACCTGGCAGCAAGGTTGAAATAGTCAAAGAGGGATCCGGGCAGTCTGAGAAGGTGCAGGCTAAGAATGTAATTATCGCAACCGGGTCTGTTCCCAGAACGCTGCCGAATGTTGCCATTGATCAGGATAACATCGTGGACTCGACGGGTGCCCTGGAATTCACCGAGGTTCCAGGTAAGATCGGTGTGATCGGAGGCGGGGTTATAGGCCTGGAGCTGGGATCGGTATGGCGGCGCCTTGGATCAAATGTGGTTGTCCTTGAGGTAATGGACACGTTTCTCGACATGGTCGACTCACAGGTTGCAGGCGAGGCTTTGAAGGAGTTCAGGAGTCAGGGTCTCAATATCAAGCTTAACGCGCGGGTGCTCGGAGCCAAGTCCACCAAGAAAGGGGTTTCGGTCGATTATGAGGACGACAAAGGCAAGCACAGCATCCGCCTGGACAAACTTGTGGTTGCCATAGGCCGCAAGCCTCATACCGAAGGATTGAATCTTAACGAGGTCGATGTATTTGTTGACGAAAGCGGATACATTCATGTGGATGACTATTGTTCAACCAATATCCCGGGGATCTATGCGGTAGGCGATGTTGTTAGAGGCCCCATGCTTGCTCACAAAGGATTCGAAGAAGGTGTAATGGTTGCAGAGCGCATAGCCGGAAGAAAATCCAGCGTCAACTATGATACAATACCCTGGGTAATATATACGTGGCCTGAAATTGCATGGGTAGGAAAGACCGAGAATGAACTCAAGGCTGCGGCCAGGGACTTCAAGTCAGGGGTATTCCCTCTAAGGCATAACGGCCGGGCAATGGCAATGGATGAGCCTACGGGGCTTGTGAAGGTTATTGCCGATGCTCAAAGCGATGAGATTCTTGGCGTACATATCTTCGCGGCAAACGCTTCGGAAATGATAGGAGAAGCAGTCGTGGCCATGGAATACCGCGCCAGCGCGGATGATCTGGCTTGTATTGTGCATGCTCATCCATCGGTATCCGAAGCAATACATGAAGCAGCTTTGGCTGTCGATGGAAGGTCATGGCACCAGTAAGGGGAAGTGATTCTTATTTGCGGGCTAACCGGCGGTCGAATGACCGGTAACATTCAAACCTGACTTCGCCTGATTTTCCAGAGTGTGAAGCTTGGGAATGCGATTTTCCGCTTGTTGCTGGCCATGCCTGGGTATGGGTACGCGACGCCATCATGCGGACCAGACCATCGTAGAACAGGGATGTTTTTCCCTGCTTACACAAGCCGGCAATTTTATCAATATGGATTTCACGAATCATATCCTACCTCCATATTGTTAATGAGCATTAATTGCGCCATGTAAGAAAAAATTTGAGCGAATAGAGGGAAATTGCGGATTTCCGGCATTTATAGGCGTGATTTTCTCAAATGAATACGCTCTTTATTTTCATTTATTAGAATTCTGACAAGCCATGATGAGTGCATGGAACAGCGCATATGATAAGCCTTGCGGGTTTGATGCCCTCTTTTCATAGACGGGAATACGGCTTGCAGCCTGTTCAATACCTGAAGTTGCTCTTACCGGTGAATTCTCGCAATATGGAAGTAGGCGGAACCTGGTCGACGGGAATGGCAATAAAGCCTCTTAAAAAATCCTGTAGTCGTCTTGCTTCGGCGTATTGCAAGTGATGCGGTTTAATCTCCAGAAGCAGGGGTTCCACCATAGACTTGAGCACTGCCAGCTCATAGTCAAGAGCGCTATTGAACGCTATATCAGCCTCATTTTGAAATGGGAAGACCCACCTTTTTTCTCCTCGCCTCACATTTGGCCACATTTGTAATGTTGCGAGTGCGGAGTTTCCCCGGAATCTGTTATCGCGGATCATGCGCCGTATAAGTCGATTATCGGTTGTGGATATGCGATTATTGAAGTCCAGATTCAGCTGGGTGAGAGCACTGACATAGACCTTGAATTTGTGCGGAGCCGGCACCTGTTCGGTCAATCTGGGATTCAGGGCGTGAATGCCTTCAATTATGAGCAGTTGATCCTCTCCGATTTTCATTTTGTTGCCCTTGTATTCACGTTTCCCTATCGCAAAATTAAATTTGGGCAACTCCACCTCTTCACCTGCGTCCAATGCCCTCAAGTGCTCGTTGAAAAGCTTAAGGTCAATGGTTTCAATGTGTTCGAAATCAAGCTGTCCATGTTCGTCGCGAGGGGTGTGTTCCCGGTCTACGAAATAATCGTCTACGGAAATCGTCACAGGCTGGAGTCCATTCACCTTGAGTTGAACGGCTAGGCGCTTTGAAAAGGTTGTTTTTCCGGATGAAGATGGACCTGCCACAAGTATGCTTTTAACCTGTGGGTTGCGTTCGGCTATGTTGTCCGCGATTCTGGCAATCTTCTTTTCGTGGAGGGCTTCAGCTATCCTTATGAATTCCTCTGTTTCGCCGCCAGCGGTGTATGCGTTCAGCTGTCCGGCAGTCTGCACGCCCAGGATGCGTCCCCATTGCTTGTGTTCACGAAAAATCTGAAACAAATGGGGCTGTTCTTCAAACTTGGCGAAATGCGGGGCGTTTTCCCTTTCAGGAAACTGGATTACGAAACCCGGGGGATAGTGTATTAGCTTGAAATGTCCCAATGTCCCCGTATATCTGGCCATGGGGCCGTGTGCCAGATCAGAGAATCCGTCGCATTCGTATATGACTACCTTTGAAGGGTTCCGAAATCGCAGAAGATCGAATTTGTCGATCTGCCCTTCACCTTCGAATTGTTTTACGGCATCTCCGTACGAAATTTTTCTGCGCTCGATCCGGCTGTTTTCTGCAACCATTTCCAGCATATAGCCGCCGATGGAATCCAGCTGTTCTTCGGTTATTCCGGCCCGACCGTTCATCTCAAAGTGACAGTAGAATCCGGTGCCGAGGGAGTGTTCTATGGAAAATTTGGCGCTCGGGTACAGTTCGCGGACCGCTTTAGCCAGAATAAAGCTCACCGACCGCCTGTAAATCCTCCAGCCGTGTGCGTCTCCCATGGTAAGGAATCTAATGTGGCTGTCCACTTCCAGGGGGAAAGTCAGGGATACAACGTCGTTGTTGACCATTGCGCCGATGACATCCAATCCGTCTTTCCGGGACTGGTTTTCCTCGGGCAGGAGCTTCTCAATAGGGGTGTTTACAGGATAAACTACAGTCCGCCCGTTTTGGAGCGTCACTGTTATGTCCTTTTTAGACATCGTTCTTAACTTGGCACAAAAGTCGAATATTATCCAGAGATCGGGATTTTTCTTTATACTCTTCCAATAATAGGGATGATATATACATGAGTGTTCCGACTATTGAAAGTCCATATTTACATTAAAGGACAGGCCAAACCCCATGGATACAGAGACCATAGAGCTTGATTTGAAGGGGCGCTTGTTTGAAAAAACGTTCACGCTAAAGATGCGTCTTGAACAGGCCGCTCATTTGCTGGGCAGTACCTATGGCAAGACATGTCTTTGCATTGGGGACTCAGGAACGGTGATAGCTGAACGGCTGGCCTCACTGGGGGGGGAATGGACTTTCGCCGATGTTGGGGAGGGAGAGAAAATAGAGGACGAGGAAAACTTCCCCTATGATGACGGCGTCTACGATGTGGTGGTTGTTCTAGGCCATCTTGAACATGTGATGCAGGATTACGGGTTTATTGCCGAATGTCA
>SLRP01000221.1 GCA_007130845.1 Kiritimatiellia bacterium
CATTTCCGACGGGGGAGCCATGTTCGGCCTGGTGCCTAAACCCATATGGTCCAAGCTAATCCCTGCGGATGAAAATAACGGAATCCCTCAGAACGCCAACAGTCTTTTCATAGAACTTGACGACGGCAGAAAGGGTCTCGTTGACACGGGATGCGGGATGCCGGAGAAGTTTTCCGACAAGGAAAGGCAACTGCATGGATTGGAAGACGAGTGGCTGCTGCAGCAATCGCTCGACATAATGAACACGGCATTCGAAGATATAGACTTTGTGATTTTCACCCACCTTCACTGGGATCATGCCGGAGGGGCAGGAATTCCGGACGCAGTCGGAGCCCTTCAGCCGACATTCCCCAACGCCGTTCATTTTGTACATGCCTTCGAATGGGACGATGCGCTTTCAAAAGACCCTCTTCTTTACAAGTCCTATCCGCCGGAAACCATCGCCCCATTGACCGCGCTGGAGAATGAACGGCTTGTACGGGTTGCCGACGATACAACGGTTATCATGCCGGGGATTGAAATGATTCTGAGCGGAGGGCACACGCGAGGGCACTGCATTATCCGGTTCCAGGACACCAGCCTCGAGTTGAATCATCCTGACGCGGGAAACCTGGGAACAATCCACAGCCTCATTTTCGCAGGGGATATCCTTCCTACGAGGCATCATCTTCGCATGGTATTCCAAACAGCATACGACACTTTCCCCCTGCAAACCCGGGCATGGAAACTAGAATGGCGCACCCGGATGGCTGACAGCAGTATGCCGGTTTTTTTCGACCACGATCCCGACGTGTTCGCAGCCACAATTCAGCATGGGGACAAACGTGAGTTCATAACTGAAAATGAGCTGCCCGCTTGCATGCCGGACATATGACAGACGATTGATTACACGCCGTCAATACCGGTTGTCTAAGGTTATCCTCTAGAAGCTCAGCCCCTTGGCAGTGGTCCAGGGCTGGCCCCTCGCGGGACGCAATGCAGGGGAACTAGACCTGGGCATGGGGCCAAAAGTGGAGTCCAGCCGCGACGGATCAACTGATCCCCTCTGAACCACCGGCTCCGCCCTCCCGGTGACAGACTGCCTGCCGAAATGAACCCGAACAGCTGACCTGGATCCATCATGTCGTATCTGGGGCCGGCTGCCACGGCCGGCTGATAAATGCACACGGTCTTTGCCATAGCTGGAGCGTATTGCAACGGGTGAAGAATAGCGGACCACGGATAACCCGCGTGAATACCGTCCACGCTCAGCCCTGAGAGCACGCTCCTCGGCGTCGCGCACGCGGTCTTCCAGGTCACTAATTCGACGGGCTATTTGCTCCTCGCGTCTTTGCATGGCCAACTCTTTTTCGTACTCACGCAATGCCTCTGCATAATGTTCAGAAACCGGAACGTCCGGGTAGCGCTGCTGAAATCTGCGCCAGAAATCCACGCGGTGCGATGCATCGGCAAGCCAGAACTCCGGACTCATCAATGTCTCCCGCTTAAGAGCCTCGCCTTCCTCTATCAGGCGTTCCCGCCTTTCCTTGTAGGCCTCTCTACGCTTTATTCTTTCCTCTTCGCGGCGTGCCCGTATTTCTTCGGCCTCCTCAGCAGGAATGAGGGACGCATGAACAACATGCCCATCCTTAAGCTTGACACTTCCGCGTTCATAATAAAGCCATTCGAAGGAATCGGTGCCGATATATGCTTCAGGATCACCAAGTAAATCCAGCACCCTCTCAATCGTATCGCCCTCGGATATATCCGACGCCGACACGGCAGCAAGGCTCCACCCCAGGAAAAGCATTCCCGCCAGAACCGCTACACAAGTTTTGCGATATGCAGTCATTTCTCATCTCCGGTCAAATACCTTACCATAAAGTTGGACGACAAAGCTATTCATCCGATTCAAACCGCAGGGCGGCGGAATTTATACAATGCCTCTGCCCGGTCGGAGGAGGCCCGTCTTCGAACACATGTCCCAAATGTCCGTCGCATCCCGCGCAAAGCACTTCAGTCCTTCGCATGAACAGGCTGTTATCCTCTTCCGTCCGCACATTCGCGGGGTCTACAGCCCTCCAGAAACTCGGCCACCCCGTGCCGGAATCAAACTTGTGCCCGGAAAAATACAGATCCAACCCGCATCCAGCGCATTTATATACGCCCTTTTCCTTGTGATCATTATAAACGCCTGTGAATGCGCGTTCCGTTCCCTTCCTGCGCAGGACTCTGAACTGCATGGGAGTCAGTGTATCCTTCCATTCCTGCTCGGTTTTAGTCATCTTGCGCATCTCTACAAACTCCTTGTTTTCCCATGAATATACTTTTATCACCATATCATCCGGGTCATCCCCGGCAAATGAACCCGGCGACGCCGACAATAGGATACCGGCCATAATCAACTTGTTGATTTTCCTCATGATTGAATATACTCGAAATTTCATGTTTCACTAACGGTAAATGACTAATTATGATCAGGCGAAAATACGCCATAATAGGGACGGGAGCGCTTGGAGGATTCTATGGAGCATGCCTCCAGCGATCCGGCATTGACGTTCATTTTCTCCTTAATAAGGACTATGAATATGTTGAATCACACGGGCTTGGGGTTGTTTCAGTGGATGGGGATTTTCATCTGCATCCGGTCAACGCATATTGCAAGGCCGACGCGATGCCGCCATGCGATGTTGCAGCTATTGCACTCAAAACCACTCAAAATCACCTTCTGCCGGATTTGCTCCCAGAAGTGCTCAAACCTGGAGGGCTTGTGCTGGTTCTGCAAAACGGTTTGGGAGTGGAAGAGGAAATTGCTGATATCCTACCGTCGCACCCCGTGATGGGAGGTTTGTGCTTTCTGTGCGCGAATCGCATCGGCCCGGGCCGAATTCATCACCTCGGTTACGGGCGCATAACCCTCGCTGAATACGCAAATGACGGACGCGCGGCAGGTATATCCAATCGTATGCGCGAAATCGCATCGGATTTTGAGCGAGCAGGAATCCCCGTCGAATTGGAATCCGATTTACAACTGGCGCGTTGGAAAAAACTGGTATGGAATGTTCCGTTCAACGGTCTTTCCGTCGTTCTTGACGCCACTACAGACCGCATTCTGGCAAGCGACGCAGGACGACGGCTTACGATTGACCTGATGCGTGACGTCCTGGAGGGCGCCCGAGCTCAACGATGCAGCATACCCGATGGGTTTATTGACGACATGGTCCGGGACACCGAAAAAATGCAGCCGTACAGAACAAGCATGAAGATTGATTACGACGAAGGCCGGCCGATGGAAATAGATTCCGTGTACGGATCGCCCCTTCGAGTAGCGGAAGACCATGGTATCCGACTGCCTGCCATGCGTATGATGCACGACCTTCTAAAGTATTTGGATGAGCACAACACCAATGCGTCAACTCGTAATTCATTTGAAAATCACGGAAACATTGCCGGCAGGTTATGAGAACCGATGCCTCGTCCAATCATAAGATCCTGCCAACACTCTGAAATGCCGGGTTAAGGGTAAATACCCCGGAAAACCAAAAAACCTTGCAAGATGGACAGCACACAGGGATAATGTATGTGTTTCGGAGTATGGGACCATGCCACATCGAGAATTCAACATTAACGAAGTAGCAGATTATCTTCACGTTTCCAAAAAAAGCGTGAAAGACCTTGTAAATCAGGGTGAGATTCCATTTGAGCGAAAGGGAGGGCGTCTGGTTTTTCGCAGAAAAGATCTGGATTCATGGGCATCCCAACGAATCCTTGGACTCTCAGAAGACAAACTCACCGACTACCACAAAGCCACATCCATAAAAAGCCATGATTTATCGACAACGCATAACATCATGCCCGAATTAATCCGCAAGGAATATATCGCGCCTGACATGTCGTCAAAGACCAAGAGTTCAATTATCCGGGATATGGTTGCACTGGCAGATCATACCGGGTTGCTTAATGACCCGGAAGGATTAAGGACCAGCATAGAAGAACGTGAACAAATGTGCTCCACTGCACTGGACGGAGGCATGGCTGTACTGCATCCTCACACACAGGACCCGTACATGAGCGAAGATTCGTTCGTTATAATGGGTAAGACCGTGCAGCCCATCCCTTTCGGATCACCGGACGGGCGCACAACTGATATTTTTTTCCTTCTGTGCTCGCAGTCTGACCGCATTCATCTGCATGTATTGGCCAGAATATGCATGATGTGTCATCATACCGATCTGCTGCTTAATCTGCGGGAGGCAGGAGATGCCGAGTCCATGCACAAGGCCATAATTGCGGCTGAAGATGAAGTAATCGACTCCTTGTAGCAGATCAGTATTATCGTCAGCGCA
>SLRP01000093.1 GCA_007130845.1 Kiritimatiellia bacterium
CGAAACATGAAAAACCCAGGGCCAGACGCTCATTTGCCTCAACGAGCAGGGACATGCGCTCCCCTCGCAACTCCTCCTCGTTCAACATGGGAAATTCCTCCCTCAAATTCCGGATCATGCCTGCAAGCTCTATCAGAGTCATATCGGCCTTGCGCTTATGAAGTGTTCCCCTGTCCAGAATCCTGCCGAAATCCATCTCAACAGGATAGTGCCCTGCTCTAATGGTGCGGGTGGCCGTGAGGTCAAGCGGGCGGTCTTTGTCGGGCTGATCAATCAGCACATCATAAAGGTCGACAAGCAGCATATTCCCGTCTCTATCAATATCAAGGGTTCCGGACTGCGCGCGTATATTCATTTTCATACCGGCCTCGTCGGTCTTATAGACGACAACATCCTTGACCTGGTTCCCGTCCTTCTCGCCCACGTAAATGATCAGGCCGGGAAAATCACGAACGAAACGCCCTTCCTCAAGCAGGCTGATCGGGTCCTCCACTCCAAGATCCACAAGTGCGGACCGACGTGCGTACCTGGCCTCCGGCGCCACTGATATATTCAAATAAACGCACAGCATCGACAGCAGTATGGATATCAATATAACCGGAGAAATAATCTGCCACATGCTTAAACCTGAAGAACGCAAGGCGGTTATCTCGCCATCCAGCGACATCCTCCCGAAAAGAAGAAGCACCGTCGTCATGGCGCTCATCGGAATCGAGAAGGTCAACAGGAATGGGATATTATAGGTGAATGCCTGCAAGATCAGCCATGGCGACACCCCGCGGGCTATCAAATCGACTGCGCGGATGACAGCGCCGACGCACATGACAAACGTGAATATCAACAACGTTATGATGAACGTTATCAGGTATTCATGAATTATATATTTGTTAATTACACGCACGTCGAAAGCTCTGCGGAAACCGGAACAACATACGCCAATATCAAATTGATCGCAGGTTATCTGTTCCCATCCATGAATTTACGGGCAGACAATATGGTGTTGTACAGCAGCATGGTTATCGTCATGGGGCCGACTCCACCGGGCACAGGGGTTATTGCCGACGCCTTTTCCCGGACGGATTCAAAATCCACATCTCCCATCAGGCGGTAACCCTTGGCCGAATCGGCGTCCTCAACACGGTTTACGCCCACATCTATGACCGCCGCGCCGTCCTTGACCATGTCCGCCGTTATGGTATTGGGCCTGCCTGCAGCGGCAATTACGATATCGCCCTGTTTGGTAAAGTATGACAAATCACCGGTAGCGGTATGGCATAACGTTACGGTGGCGTTGCCCATGTCGTTTTTCTGGGTCAGCATATTTGCCAGAGGCCTGCCTACAATGTTGCTCCGTCCCACTATCACTGCATGCGCACCCTTTGTGGCGATACCGGAGCGCTTCAGAATGTGGAGTATTCCATGGGGGGTGCACGAAAGAAAAGCATCCTCTCCCATCAGCATCCGGCCTATGTTGACAGGATGAAATCCGTCCACATCCTTTGAAGGGTCGACAGCAATGATGACCTCCGCTTCCATGGAAGAGTCCGGCAGGGGAAGCTGGACAAGAATCCCGTGTATCCGGTCATCATTGTTATATTCCTCAACAATGCCCAGGATTTGTTCCCGGCCGGCATCCGCGGGAAGACGCTTTTCATCGGAATGTATTCCAACCTGTTCACAGGCCTTTTCCTTGGCGGTGACATAGGAGCGCGATGCCGGGTCGTCACCTACCAGAAGAACGCCCAGGCCGGGAACAACCCCCTGCCGGCTCAGTTGATCAGTTTGCTCCTTCAACTCCTCGCGCATGTCCTGCGAAATGGATTTTCCGTCCAATATTCTAGCGCTCATTGTCTTATCCCTTTTCAGTTATGTTCTCGTTTATTGATTTTCGTGAATCGCTTCAGTGCGTTCTCTCAGATGAACAGGCCTGCGGCCCGACCATACGCACAGGGCCTCCGCCACTATGCTCAAGGCAATATGTTCGGGCCCATCACCTCCAAGATCAAGTCCGGCCGGTCCGTAAATACGTTTCAAGTCAACCTCGCCCGCCTGCTTGATTACCTCATCCCGCCTGTCCCGCGGACCCAGCAGACCTATATAGAAAATCGGTAACGCGGACAACCGTTTCATCCATGCGACATCATGCACAATTGAATGGGTCTTTACCACAGCGTATGTGTCTGAAAACACCGGCAGATCTACGGATTCGTCCTCAGGCGCGATGCAAAGCCTTCTCCAGGCCTCCGGAAAACGATCCTGCTTCAGATAGGCCCTCCGATGATCCGCCACCACGACACGGAACCCTGCATCGGCGGCAACTCTTACCAGGGAAATCGCGTCGTCGCCGGCACCGCACACCAGCATACACGGCGGCGGCAGCAGGACTTCCGCAAACAGGATCATGCCGTCCGACCTTTCCATGAGGCTGTCTTTATCATTCAAAGCGGCACGCGACATTTCTTCCAGCCTTGTCCTCAATTCTCCGGACGGATCGCCGAAGAAACGGGATATCTTTTCAGATACAACTGCAGCCGCTATTATGTCTCCGCCCTCCTCAACCACCGTAGATATTGCAAACGGTGTATTGCCGTTCAAATGATCAATCGCCTCGCTCAGAAAACCGTAAACTGTCTTTGAAGGAAACGCGGATATCAACAGGTCTATCTCTCCATTGCATCCCATTCCCATGCCCCACACCTTGTCCTCATCATTACCGGTATCGTAATGGGCAATCCTGGAATGCGAAGTGCGCATCACCTCCATACTCTCTTCGAGGACATTATTCTCAAGGCATCCGCCGCTTACATTCCCCTTGATACTACCGTCTTCTTCGACCAGCAGTTTTGCTCCGGGCCGCCGGTAGGTTGAACCCCGGATCCGCACTATGACAGCCAGGGCCGCTTTACGGCCAATCCCGTCGAGTTCAACGAGTCTGTTGAATAACCTGCTGGTTTCCTGCCAATTTTTCACTGCATTGCCATATTTACTTTGAACATGTATGAGTATACTGATGTCAGCGGCAATACAATCGTAGTCCCGCATGCCCGGACTGTCTATTTGATTCAATACAAAACCTTCAGGAAACCAGGGAGCTTACAGTCATGAAAAACAACGATTCCAAGCTTGTGGTCGTAACCGGCGCAACCCGCGGTCTTGGCAGGGCCATGTCGCAAAAACTGATTCAGATGGGACACATGGTGGCAGGTTGCGGCAGGTCAACGGATGGGATCAACGAAATGAATGAATTGAACGGCCCGAATCACACTTTCCGGGCGCTTGATGTATCCAATGATTCATCTGTATACGACTGGGCCCGGGAAATAATCGGGGAGAACGGCGCGCCGGATGTTATTCTTAACAACGCGGCTCTGGCAAATAGCCCGGCACCCCTTTGGAAAGTGCCATGCTCCGAATTCTCAGAAATTGTTGACGTCAACATAAAGGGAGTGGCTAACATCATCCGCCATTTCGTTCCCGCGATGATCAAGCGCGGCTCGGGAGTTATCGTTAATTTCAGTTCCGGGTGGGGCAGAACCCCATCCCCCGAGGTGGCTCCATACTGCACTACCAAATGGGCAGTTGAGGGCTTGAGCAAATCACTGGCGCAGGAACTTCCGGGCGGCCTCGCAACAGTTGCTTACAGTCCGGGAATGATTGATACAGATATGCTCAGGAATTATTTCGGTTCCGGAGCGGCATCACACCCCGAACCGGCCGTATGGGCGGAGGAAGCGGTGCCGTTTCTGCTTGGAATCGGGCCTGAACACAACGGGCAATCGCTGTAAAGCGGGTGCCGGCCGATCATTCTACTCCAACGGTTGATTATTACATCATATCTGATCGGCCTTCATGTGGTCCGGCGATGAGAGCTGGTGCAGATGGCAGACGGCCATTGCGAGGGCGTCGGACGCGTCTTCCGCAGGCTGCTCGGCCAGTCCAAGCAGCCGCATCATCATCTGCCCAACCTGATCCTTGTGCGCACCGCCGTATCCTACAACCGCCTGCTTGATTCTGCGCGGCGCGTATTCGAATACCGGGATTTGCTCAAGGGCACATGCTGCAAGCACTACACCTCGGGCCTGTCCCAGTATCATGGAGGTGCGAGCATTCCTGCTCATGAAAACCCCCTCGACGGCTGCCGCGGCCGGGGAGTCTTCGAGAATGATTTCCCTTAAACTCGAGAAGATATGGGCAAGGCACCGGGTGTGCGGCCGGGATGCGGGATTCTTAATGACACCATATCTAACCGCCCGCAGTACGGATCCGCGCGCTTCCACCACCCCTACACCCGTGGAACGGAGCGA
>SLRP01000046.1 GCA_007130845.1 Kiritimatiellia bacterium
GATAGCGCTCGACACAAATCGTCCGTCTAAAGACCTGGAACTCATCATGCGCAAAAACGGGTTGCTTGCGATAGCGACGGCGGAAACCGCAATCCGATTCCTTCCCGCACTTAACGTAAAGGCCTCGGAAATCAAGCGCGCCGCCCGTATCATCGAAAAATCATGCAAGGAATGGTCAAGCGGACTGGTTGGAAATAAACAGTTCAATTAGCAACCTCACCAGGTCTGATAACATTGTTCATATACACGGTCAGACGAGTCTTGACAGCGTTGCCGGTGCTGCTCGGTATATCCGTTATTGCCTTCTTCATAGTGCGCCTGGTTCCCGGAGACACGGTAACCGCTATTCTGGGAGCGCACTATAGCGAGGCGGAGGCTGAAGCCCTTCGCGGCAAATTGGGGCTGAACCGTCCACTGGCGATCCAATACTCGATATGGCTTGGAAATGTCGTTACCGGAGACCTTGGGCAGTCGGCCTTCACGGGAGAACCCGTATTATCCGCAATAATCAGCCGGCTCCCCGTTACAATTCAACTTGTGGCAATAAGTATCGGGTTTGCAGTCCTCATTGCCATACCACTCGGCGTCATGGCTGCAGTAGGACGCGGCCGAAGCACAGACTTCATGGCCACGCTCATAAGCATGATCGGCATTTCCGTGCCCGGATTCTGGCTGGGAGTGCTGTTTATCCTTCTATTCTCACTAACGCTGGGATGGCTCCCTTCAGGAGGTTTTGTGGCTTTGTGGGAGGATCCCGGCGCAAACCTTCGCCACATGACAATGCCAGGCCTGACTCTTGGAATGGCGGTAGCCGCAGTTGTAACGCGCATGACGCGCAGCTCGATGCTCGAAGTTCTTGACGAGGAATATATAAAGATGGCACGGGCCAAGGGCGTGCCCATGAAACGACTGCTCGTTAGGCACGCTCTTCGTAACTCGCTCATACCCGTGGTAACCATCACAGGTATACAGGCAGGATACCTGCTTGGAGGCTCAATAATCATAGAGCAGGTTTTCTCATTACCGGGCGTGGGCATGCTTGCTCTTCAGGCTATCAATAACAGGGATTACGCCCTACTCCAGGGTACAGTTCTCTTCATAGCCGTGTCCTTCGTTATAATTAATCTTATTGTGGATATGATCTATGCCAGGCTGGATCCCCGGATAAAATACCGATGAATGAAATATGGCACAGATTCAGACAGAACCGCCTGGCAGTTATTGGCCTGGCAGTCATCCTGCTTTTCACCGTATTGGCCTCAGGAGCGACATGGATCGCTCCATACGACCCGTACGAAATGCGGGTCGATACCGTCCTGCATCACCCGGGCTCCGCGCACTTGTTCGGTTCAGACCAATTCGGCAGGGACATACTCAGCAGGGTCATATACGGATCCCGGATTTCAGTGAGCGTAGGATTCATCGCGGTGGGAATAGCGCTGTTCTCAGGCGGCATCATGGGTATTATGGCGGGATACCACGGCAAATGGATCGACGGGCTGATTTCACGAATATTCGACATCATGTTTTCTTTTCCGGATATCCTTCTTGCCCTTGTCATTATGGCCATACTTGGGCCCAGCACAACTAACGTAATGATCGCCATAGGCATCGTGTATACGCCTATTTTCGGCCGCATCGCGCGGGGTTCCGCTATTGCCGTACGAAACGCGGCATATGTCGAAACCGCAAAATCCATTGGTGTGGGGAATACCATGATCATGCTCAGGCATGTTCTGCCGAATATCGCCCCGCCGCTTATTATCCAGACGACACTGTCATTCGCATTCGCCATTCTGGCTGAAGCGGCTCTGAGCTTTCTGGGACTTGGCGTCGAACCCGACGCGCCATCCTGGGGAATAATGCTGAACGAGGGGAAAGACTGGATGGCGCACGGATGGTGGGTGGCGGTCTTCCCGGGAATCGCCATTACCTTGGCCGTATTAAGCTTCAATGTTCTTGGAGACGGCCTGCGCGATGCGATGGATCCCAAATTGATAAAAAACCGTGGATGATCTCCCCCCTGAAAATACATGCCCCGGCAAGACCTGAATCTGTAAATCATACTATTTAAGATATGGCGCCTTTCGCCAATATTCATTTGACTTTCCCGGTTTAATCCGCTAACCTTATCACCAAGGTGAAGCTGTACACACGGCACATCAAGGGATCGCACACGGATGCGAACTTGAGGTCCTCTGACCGGATGGGCCATGCAGTGGAAACGAACCTCGTGGAATTCGCCGAATTCCGCGGCAGATCCAGATACATGATTCACCACGATGATGGGGATCTGTGCTGGAATGAGTGCATTCTTCAACCGGGATATGCCAACCAGGTAATTCGTGCCCGCTTGACGCAGGACAACGCAAAAAGCCGGATAAACCAAATCACCGACTACTTCGCAAAAAGAGGGCTCCCGTTCAGCTGGACAGCAGGTCCGCCATCGTCGCCGTATAATATAGAAGAAATTCTCAAGAGTTCCGGTTTCAGCCGCCGCACGGAAACACCCGGAATGACATTTGACCTGCCTGACGGCTTTCCCCCGCCCGATACGAATCCACTCCTGCGAATAGAAAGAATCATGGAGACGTCCACCCTGTCGGAATGCTTTAACATGGCTGCCAGGGGCTTTGATATTCCTCTAAACTACTTTCGATTCAACGTGTCTCTATTTGCCGAGCTGGGGACAACTTACAGATCGCCCTGGCGCTACTATGCCTGCTATAATAACGGTGTGCCTGTTGCAATGTGCTCGGTCTTCCTGGGCAGGGATACGGCTGGGATATACGGTCTTACCACCCTTTCTGAGCACCGTAGATCCGGAATTGGAACATTCATGACCCAAAGAGTCATTAACGAAGCCTGTGAGGCCGGGCGTTTCAGAATAGTACTGCGGTCCACCCCAATGGCGGTTAATATTTACAGACGTCTCGGTTTTAAAGCATGCGGAGCGTTTAGTGATTACGTCAGGAATCCTTGACACCACGCCCTCTTGACAACATACGCTCCGCCATTACCCGGGCATGAAAACTCGCCGCGGCATGCCGTAGCTATAAAAAAGCCGCCGGATGAAATATCAGCCGGCGGCTTAGTTTTTTTATTCAGGGTTGTCTTATTTATGAACGTGCGGGCCGGTCTTCGCGCGGACGCGCTTCATTAACCCTCACGGGCCTACCGGCAATTTCCTCGTTGTTCAACGAGTCAATGGCCTTCTGGGCTTCTTCGTTGTTCGGCATTTCAACGAAACCGAAACCTCGCGAACGACCGGTGAACTTGTCGCGGATCACTTGCGCTGACGAAACTTGGCCATGTGTTTCAAATGCCTGACGCAGATCGTCATCCGATGCCTGGTAGGATAAGTTTCCTACATATATATTCACGAAACGTCCTCCTTCACTTAGGCTACATTTACACCCGTAATCCGGACCGGCAGCCTTCGGCCCCTTGGAACGGAACATTACACGGCTGCCACAGGTCATAAAATGAAACCTGTTACAGCCATCAGCGCACAAGATATTAACTTGCTTTTGCGAAATCAAGCAGATTCATTATGAGATTTTGATATCCTGCAAAGCAGGAACGGAATAACAATACATGGATAAATCCGGACCGACATGATATCTTAACGGGTCTGTTCCGCGGGACATTTATACTACCCGCTCTTCACTCCTGCCCCCTTGCCAAGTAATTCCCTGGCGTGCTTTACCGTTACCGCGGTGTGGTCACGCCCCCCGAGCATCCTGGCTAGCTCATTTATTCGTTCCTGCTTTCCAAGGTCTCGCACACCGGTATACGTACGCCCTTTTTCAACATACTTGGTCACGGCATAATGAGATTCCCCCATGCAGGCAACCTGCGGCAGATGAGTAATGCATATCACCTGGTGATGCAACCCTACCGCAGTCAGCTTATTACCGACTGCGCCGGCAATTTCTCCTCCTACATTCGCGTCTATTTCATCGAAAACAAGCACAGGTATACGGTCATGTTTTGCCAGAACCGATTTTGTCGCCAGCATGACCCTTGATATCTCACCGCTGGAAGCTATCTGCCGCAGCGGACGCATCGATTCCCCTATATTGGGTTCAAAACCGAACTCGATTTCATCCATACCGTCAGGCTTCGGTTCCGTATCGGAAAGAGCGACTGAAAAAGTGCCGTTGGGAAAACCGAGATCTTTCAGCTCTGTTGTTATGTCATTTGCAAGTTGTTCAGCCGCAGCCAGCCGTTTACTGCGCAATTTTCTTCCCCTCTCAAAAAGCAGGCCGTCCAGCTTCTTCAATTCACTTTCCAC
>SLRP01000196.1 GCA_007130845.1 Kiritimatiellia bacterium
ATTTCCAGCGCTTTGCTGACAATATCGTGGGATTTTTCACCCTTTAGATTGCAGATAAAGCCTACTCCGCAGGCATCCCGCTCGAATTGCGGGTCGTACAAACCCTGTGCTTCCGGGCAACCCCGTCTGTCACGTTCTTCTTGATGTGTATTATTCCTCATAAGTTATTCATTCCGGTCTCTAAGCATTCAATCCAGGAATACAGTCATTACATTCCAACTTGTGGCCTTATGTTGCAATACGGAAATCCACTACCTTGCAGGAATGATTGTCAGATATTGCATATCGAGTTCACTAGACTCTGTATCAAGATAACTTACAGCTAGATTCATTCCACTGTCCCAGAAAATGACAAAACAGGCCCATAACCATCAAAAATTTGATATATTTAAAGGATTAAATGCGCATTACGCTACAATATTGTGGTTTACCGGTCGAATGACAATACATAATTGTATGGATTTAGCCGGAATCCTTGAAATGAGAGGGTCCCTTAAAGGATCTAACATTGCAGCTGGGAAGTCTGGGTGTAGGGGTAGAAGAGGTTAAAAAAAGGGTTCTTCCGGCAAAAGCGTGGGAAATCTGATTGAATGATATACAATTGGAGGATGAAAGACACCCAATTGTATCAGCAAATTCTTGGGCTGGCCAAGCCATGGCGCGTGGACAGCGTAACGTTGAAATCGGCAGAGCGGACCATCGAGGTTGAGGCGCAATGCGACGAACAGGTGTGGGTCTGCCCTGAGTGCGGCCAGCGCGCCCACCTGCACGGTCGGGAGCGTCGACGGTGGCGGCATTTGGACAGCTGCCAGTTCAAGACCATTCTTGTTGCGGATGTTCCTCGGGTGAAGTGCCCGGAACATGGGACCGTGACCGTGCGTGTGCCCTGGGCCGAGAAGCACAGCCGGTTCACGTCGCTTTTTGAGCGATTGGCGATTGATGTCATGCTGGAGTGCTCGATATCGGCGGCAGCGGATCTGTTGAGGATCAGCTGGGATGAGGCGTATGGCATCAAACAGCGTGCCGTACAGAGAGGTCTTTCACGAAAAGAGCCGCGGATCATGAAACGCCTGTGCATTGATGAGAAGAGTTTTGGCCGACGGCATGACTACGCGACATTGGTGGTCAATCCAGAGGGTGAACAGTCTACCGTCGAGTTCATTGGCGATGGCCGTCAAACCGCGACGCTGGACGCCTTTTGGCAGTCGTTAAGCGAGGAGCAACTAAAGGGCATTGAGGCGGTGAGCATGGATATGTGGGAGCCTTATTTGATCTCTACGCGCAAATACGTGCCCGATCCGGACGCCAAAATCGTTCATGATACCTTTCATCTCATCCGACATCTGAATGAAGCCGTCGACCAGGTGCGTCGATTGGAGCACAAAGCACTTCGAGCGAAAGGCGATGAGCGCTTGGTGGGCAGCAGGCAGTTATGGCTGTACGCCATGGAAAATATGCCGGATCGATGGCAGGATCGCTTCGATGATCTTCGAGAGCAGAAGCTGAAGACCAGTAAAGCGTGGGCGATTAAAGAGTTCTTCCGGGACTTGTACGGTTGCCGGTCCATCGACGAAGCCCGGCAGTTCTTCAGAGGGTGGTATGATTGGGCGATACGATGTGCGTTGGCACCAATCGTGAGGGTGGCCAAGATGTTCAAGCGGCACTTGGAAAGGATACTCACCGTGTTCGTCCATCGGCTCACCAATGCCGCCTCCGAGGGAATCAACAACAAACTGCAAAGCCTGATTCAAAAGGCGTACGGGTACCGAAACAGGGAACGATTTAAGACCGACATCTTCTTCCACTGCGGAGGACTGAACCTCTACCCGAATTTAAGCCAATGACTTTTCACACGGAAATCCCGGAAGAACCTAAAAAAGAAACGCCCCGCACGAGGGCGGGGCGCTTCTTACCGTCTGTTTGCGGGTTAGAATGTATGGTTAATACCAAGTCCGCCAACCCAGTTTTCCCGTACAAATTCATCCGGGAGGGTTTTAGTGCGGGCGGTGTCAACGTAATTCACGAAAGCCCTTACATTCGTGTCATCTCTGAGTGCAAATGTGCTACTTACACCCAACAGGTAATCATGAGCTCCTGAATTATCACCGAGCGCGAAATCCTTGCCTGCGAAGCCAAAATGGCCGTGTGCTCCCACGCTCAACTCCTCGGTAACCGCCAGCGAATAGTTCGCCTTGGCAGAGACGTAGAAGTCCCGGACATCCTCGAACTCATAGTAGCCGGTAATGCCCGCATCAAGGTCGGGTGTAAGTTCTGTGGTTGCTCCGACAAATACTTCCCGGTTTGCTGTGGCATCAATGCCATCTTCGCTTACGACGCCGGGAAAGGTGTACTCAATGTATCCGAGCTTGTAGCGGAATGCATTTGCTTCATCCTTGTAATGAGCGATGAACCTTGTTTCTGAGAATTCACGCTTCTCAAAGGCCGCATCGTCGTCTCCAAGGTCAAAGTTCGACCAGACCTTCAGGCCGACTCCGGATGGATGAGTCACGTTCAAGTATGGCTGTATCACTGGGTCAGCATTGATTGTCACGCCTCTGAACACATATGAAGTCAGCACGTCAGCCCCGGCTTTGACCTCCGCCGCATTGGAATCTACAGGCACGGCCATCAGAGCGCAGCCAATGATTCCCGCGGCCAAGACCTTGCTTATTCTGCTCCTCATAGCATATCCTCCTGTTTCGCAGGTCACGTATGGGCGGCGATTAACGCACACCCAACATTCCAGATTACTGCTACATCTATACATCTGGCGCCAGGTTGTCAACAAAAAAAGCCCTGAATGTTCAAAGGCGTTATGTGTGAGCAGGTAATGCAAAAAAAACAAACGCCCCGTCCGGAGACGGGGCGTTGTAGTGGTCAGTTCTGTTTGCGGGTCAGAACGTGTGATAGGCGCTTATTCCGCCGATCCAGTTTTCGCGTACCAGATCGCCTGGGAGTGTTTTCGACCTTGCGGAATCAACATAGTATACGAATATGGAAAAGGACAGATCCTCTTTGAACGCATACTCACTGCTTGCTCCAAGCAGATAATCATGCAGGCCCGAGTTTTCATTCTCCGAAAAACCGCCGCCTGCATAACCTATGGAACCATTGACGCCGGCGGTTATTTTCTCTGTTACGTCCATTTCATATGCGGCTTCTGCTACGACATAGATGTCCCGCCATTCTTCAATTTCATAATACCCTGTAAGGCCGACCGTAAGTCCCGGTACAGGCTCGGTATCGACACCGGCGAATATTTCACGGTTGGACAGCAGGCCGCGGGTGACGCCATGGATGTCAACAGAGGTTTGCCCGGGATATAGATACTCGATGTATCCGATCGTTACGGATAAATAATCCAGGTCAAATGAGTAGAAGGCTGTAAGGTCTATCTCAGAGAACTGACGTTTCTCGAATACGCCGTCATCATCACCCATGTCCATGTTGGACCAGATCTCAAGGCCGATACCAGACGGATGCACAACTTCAAGAGACGGTTGAATTACCGGGTCCTTGTTGATGGTGATGCCGCGCCAGACATATGACGATGCGATATCCGCTCCAATACCTACCTCCGCTGCTTGCGCTCCTTCGGATAAAGCCGAAGACGCGTATCCTGTAATTACAGCCATCATGATTATTGCCGCTTGTTTTTTCATTTTCGTAGTCCCTTTTTATGGTGTTTCAATGGTGTATGCCTTACGGCCACCGCATGTGTTCATGATCTATCATTCCTTGCCGGGAAGTCTGCCATATTTTCCGGATAGGATGTTCCGCTATAGGTCCGGCCGCTTCATCTGTTCAGCTTCCTATGGCCTCCTTTCCTTTCTCTCCTGTACGGATGCGTATGCATTCCTGAAGGTCGAGGATGAATATCTTTCCGTCTCCTATGTTTCCCGTATGGGCGCCCTTGACTATCGCCTCAATTGTACGGTCAACGAATTCTTCGTTTACCGCGATTTCAAGCCGCACCTTTTTGAGGAGATTCACCTCGATATCGGTTCCCCTGTAACTTTCGTGGTATCCCTTCTGCTGTCCGCAACCCAGTGCGTTTTGCACGGACATGCGGTGAATTTCCTTTTCGTAAAGCGATTGCTTTACTGAGTTCAGGCGTTCCGGCTGTATGTATGCCACAATCAATTTCATCTTGTTATCTCCTGGTTGTTGAGGGTGAGTCTTATTGCGTTGTGTAGATCTCGAAACCGGAATAGGCCTCCATTCCGTGTTCCCCGATATCGAG
>SLRP01000174.1 GCA_007130845.1 Kiritimatiellia bacterium
AGGATATTATACCGCCTTTGAAAGCGCCGCAAGCATGACCGGGAACGATGGACCACAAGCTTCTCATGCCCGAAAGATCCCGTCATAATCCCCGCTCTTTACACTTAAACGGCTACACTTAATCGGATACCCTTACCCGACCCGACTCCGCTTCCCCAGCCTTCCGATATCCCCGCAGTCGAAATATCCGCTCATCCCTGTATACGAACAGGCTCCAATAATATCCATTAGACACCCAATAACGCAATCGCTCCGTTCCAAATCAACAAGAAATGTCTCGATTTCGAGGGCACTCGGAACTCACATCAATGGAAACTCCGAACTCTCCTTACCCCACCTTGCTGATGGATTGACATACAACCCCCAGACAGCATCCCGACTACAGTCTCGGGAAAATTCCAAGAAAAGGCATAATCAGTAGATTAAATGTTCATTTACGGGAACCATTTTTCGCAATTTTGACAATCAAGGCTTGAAATTCCGCATTTGCTATTAGTTTTTTATTATTCAAACGAGGAACAATTCAACGAATGATAATTGACGATGCGGGTTTCCTTTCAAATTAACCCGGACCAACCCCCATATTGCAGTATATGTGATAATCAGCTTTTGTAATACATTATATGGGCACGATTATTGCTACATATTATAGTGATGATGAGATTGTTTAAAAATAGTGAGTTCTATGGTCAATCTACCGGTTTTACACTGGTGGAAGTTGTAGTGGCCCTGGCCATCCTGGGCATAGCAATGCTTGGCGCTTACAGTGTCGTCACCATGTCCACCCAAACTCGGGAGAACGCGCACAACCATTACGTGGCTACCGTGATAGCCAATAATCGCATAGAACGCGCAAAAAACCTTACGTTCGACGGCATTTCCGCTCTGGCTGAAGATCGCATCGCGGTAAACGAGCTTGGCGCGCCTGATGCGGAGGGCGCTTATCGAAGAACAACCCGGATTGATACCAGCTGGGACGGCGATCCGATGGTAACCCGGATTGCGGTTGAAGTGGAAGTCCCCCAGTTGCTGCGTAACCCTACAAGAAGCCCTGATTCAGTGTTGGTCTCCACACTGCTGACGGATTACCTGGAACCATGAATATGATATTTAAAATTCTGCGCCGGAACGGCGGATTCACATTAACCGAGACCCTTGGCGCGGTTGTTCTGCTTGGTCTGTCTCTGGCAACTGCAATGGCATCCTTTTCCTACGTAATGCGGAATGAACGGAGAATTGTGGCCGAAGGGGAACTGGATATGGACACTCGCATGGTAATCGAACGCATGCGCCGCGACTTATGGACCACCTCTCGCGAAATGGTCCTTCTTCATCCGGAAGGTGAAGGACCTTACGATGCAATAAGTTTCCCTATAATCAGAGGAGATGGCGCCATCAGCCGGGATGAGGACGGTAACATCGAATGGGACGCCACGGTGGTCTACCACCTGTGGGAAGGTCCGCCCCACCAGGTGCGCCGAACCGTGTTTTCTCCCCGTGCTAACCTGACGGAAGCCCAGCGTTTGGGGCAATTGGCCTCAGTCGCAGAGCAGGGCGGCGGAAACAATACGCATAATGGTGATAATGCTTCAACAAGGGCAATTATAACCAACCTGGTGGACTGGGAATTGAATATCACCGGATCAAGATTCGACGCTTATTCCAGAGTTCCGGGCCGCCGGAGTTTCAATCTGGGCTCCGTGTTGCTTGGCGACGGCTCACATGATTTCACGTTCAGGGTGGTGGGACAGAACAGCGAGGCAAGCGGCGCATCGCGCTATCTCGGGGTGGACACCCTGAGTGCATCCGCAAGCGCTCTCAGGCGTGAAGGTGAATGGCAGAATGTTTCCGGATCCGCCGGAACCGACCCCCTAGTTCAGAATATGGGAGAAGGTGAAACATGGAGCGGCAATTCCAAACTATGGTTTCCTGCAACCGCTGACGGAAACTCGTTCACACTCACCATGCACAATGACCGATGGGAGGAACGCAATTTCTTCGATACAAGCGTAAAACTGAATGACCTTAAGAGAATTTTTATCAGACCCGACGACACACCCCATACATTCGCCCTGCAGTTGGATGGCAATGGCATTGCATGGGAAGCATCGAAACAGACGCGTGATTCAGGAGCGGATACAGGCCCTCCACATGTCACCCACGACACTGCGATACGCGTATTTGTAAGAGGCAATGATATAGCAGACACCCCATGGACCGATTTCGACGGAGGATGGATTGAATTCAACGGGAAAAATGTCTGGGCCACATTTAGTTCCGGCGGCGGCCCCCTGCGGATCGAAGAGGCGTTCATCGCCGAAAGCGCTATAAATGATGATGGGCCGGCCATGAATTACATCCCTGAAACAAGGACAGACTTGCTGTTTGGAGGATCACAGAGAGTAACTTTCAACGGGATAAGAGAGTCGGATAAGGCTGAATTTAATATAGACAAGGATAAGAGCTATTTAATCAGCATTCGCGTGCAGGATCCTCCCGACGCCCTTCTGAATATGCGCATGTGGACCGCTTCCGGTGACACAGGGACTCCTCCATCCTCCTTTGTTGTAGAGAATGCCGATTCAGTCGGCCTTAATGATCCCGCATGGAGCGAGCGCGGCGATGTTCATTCAAGATATGCCGTTTACGCGTTGCAATCCGTTCGGACGGGCCATTCCCCGGAAGGTGTGTATCTTTCACAGATCATAGACACCCAGATTGATGACCCGGATTTCTCATTTCTTGAATGGATAGCCAACACTCCTGAGCAGTCAAGCGTTGAATTCAAGGCCCGTGCCGGAAATGAATCCGACCTGTCCGATGCGCCTGAATGGGATTCTGTGCCCGTCGCGGAAAACGGCTTCAAGCCGTTGTTGGACGGCCGTTATGTCCAGGTAAGGGCAAAACTTGAACCAGGAACCGACGGTCTAGCATCTCCTATAGTGCGTGACTTTACCTTGCAATGGAAAGGGACACAAAGATTTGTCGATGTTGCGGGTATATTCTCGACTGGTCCGGATCACGGTATCTATGAAGTGCTGGTGAACGGCAATCCCTTGCTCCAAGGGGTGACAATAGACCTGACAGTCTACAAGGATATCTCATTGGGTTACGGAAAGGCCAATCGGTTGACGTCTTCCGCTTTCGCGGAAATCGTCCCTAGAAATGCGGGGAACTAATAATGAAGAGAATAAAGAACTCATGGAATACCGGGCCGGAACTTGCCCGGTCAGGCTCTGCGTTGATTACAGTAATGATTGTAGCAACCATCACCTTCATGGCCGTGGGAAGCCTTTACGCACTATCGGCATCCATGGCGCATCAAGTGCG
This sequence comes from Kiritimatiellia bacterium, assembly GCA_007130845.1. GTDB lineage: Bacteria > Verrucomicrobiota > Kiritimatiellia > SLAD01 > SLAD01 > SLRP01. The sequence continues at coordinate 3,331 of SLRP01000174.1, forward strand.
TTTCAACATGGATACAATCAGGGCAAGGGCTATTGCCGAAGCCGGGGCGAACAAGGCCTACAGCATTCTACGCGATGATTACAGTAAACGAAACGATCCCGAAGCCTTCCCGACAACATCCTTTGCCGGAGGGGAATATAGAATCACTGTCAACCCGGACCTGAACGGCATAACAAGAATCACATCTACAGGAGAGTTCGGCCGGTCCGAGGCAACACTGGGCGTTGACGTGCGTGACGCAAACGAAGATGAACCCGATATCCCGGAATACCTTGAGCATGCAATTTTCAGTAATGCCGACCTTCTGTTCAACGGAGATCCGACCGTTAACGGATCAATTCATCTAAACGGATTTTGGACACTTAATGGCAGCGGTGATAATATAAACGGAACAGTCACCGCTAGGAACGAGAACAGCGGGGAATGGTCGCCTCTTCCTTTTCCTAAGCTGTCTGACCCGGATTTTCAGGAGCTGTTGGCTGAGGCTGAAGAACAAGGAAGATTGACCCGCTATGACGGCAACGAGACCATCAGGGGTGATCGTACATTCAATGGGATTGTCGTGGTGGATGGCAATCTGACCTTTCAAGGCAGTGGAACCAGAGATGTTAACGGCCTACTGTATGTTACAGGAGACATTACATCCAATGGCTCCGGAACAATGAACCTTAGCGGCGCTCTCCTGGCAGGCGGTGACATTCGTTTCAACGGCAGTGCGGGAATATTCACACATGAATCGGTTATACCACACGACGACGAGTCACGGGTTGTTGTGTCTGGATGGTGGAATTAAGCAAATATCCCCCGCGGAAGTTTTTGGGTACAGGCAGGGGTTCCGTATTGCACGCGCAATAACCGGATTGATTCAGTCTCAGTAGCCGCTATACGGATTTGTATATCAACG
>SLRP01000092.1 GCA_007130845.1 Kiritimatiellia bacterium
ATATGACATGATGGTCAGCCTCCTTACTGAAACATGGAGATTGAACAATCAGATTCAATCGGATATGGACCGCGATGACCGCAGGGAAATAGCGCTCACAATGATTAGAAACGCCCGCATGCTTCAACCCATGCTTGAAAACGAGCGGGACCGCGTATTCATTGAAATAGGACGGGAACTCGGATACAGCCCGGGTGATGCTGAGGCATTTGCCGATCAACTGCACGCGCTGATCGACATAACAAGCATCAGCGGCATGTGGCGTGGCGCGGGTCGACGAGGCAGCGGAATATCTCAATAACAAGGCATTCCTGTTGCGAAAACGGCTTTGCACACACGAAATCCTTGATCGGTAAAATGGATTGCCGTTATTCTTTATGCGGAAGATGTAGCACTGTCTAATCATTGACGTCACGAACCGCATGCAACAAAGTAATCCCGGATCAAGACCGAACCGTTAAACTGGAGAGCTGCTTATGACAAGGTATCTGTTGATCGCTGTATTCGTGCTGATTGGCGCAGGTAGATCTATTTCCGGTCAATTTGATCCGGACGGCATTTTCCTGACATGGAAAGACGACCCTGCAACGACCATGGTTATTGACTTCCATACACAGGATGATGCCTTAAGAGAGCCTGTGGTTGACTATCGCATATACGGAGAGGACCCATGGAATACCGCGTCGGGGGATACGCGCCCGTTTCCATACACCGACCGGATTATTCATAGAGTTCACCTCAGCAATCTTGAACCGGCTTCCCTGTATGAATTCCGCTTCGGCGATGACTCCAGAATATACAGGTTCCGGACAATGCCGGCGGATCCATCGAAAGGAACTGTCAGGTTCGCAACAGGAGGCGATACACGGCATCGCAAGGATTGGATGGACCGGACCAATCGTGTGGCCATGGAATACGACCTGGATTTCATTGCCTGGGGCGGGGATCTTGCCTATGCAGACGGTATGGAGGAGCGGGTTTACCGATGGATAGAATGGTTCGACTCAATAAAGGAAACACTCATTGATGACGACGGCAGAGTGGTGCCGATCATTGCAGGCATAGGCAATCACGAAGTGAGGAACCACTATTATACCCGGCATGAGGGCTACGAGCAGACCGATGCATGGCGAAAAAAGCTGGCGCCGTATTATTACACATTATTCGCGTTTCCAGGACAGCCGGGCTACGGCACATTGGATTTCGGCAGCTATCTTTCAATCATATTGCTGGACACGGACCACTCCAACCCTATTGACGGGATTCAAACGGAATGGCTGCATCAGGCCCTTGAAAAGCGAAAAGGGGTCAAGCACTTATTCCCGATCTATCACGTAACCGCATTTCCATCCCACAGGAACTACGAAGCCCCCTTTCAACGCCGTATACGCGAACACTGGGTGCCTCTGTTCGAGCAATACAACATCCGTGTTGCTTTCGAAAATCATGACCACACATACAAGCGCACACATCCCATTCGCGACGGCAAAGTCTCCGAAGACGGCGTAGTATATATAGGCGATGGGGCATGGGGCGTAAGAACAAGGGATGTTCACTCTGTCGACGAGACTTGGTACCTGAAACGCGCGGAATCAGCGCGTCATGCCATCATCGTAACCCTCCACGGGAATGAGTGCGATATGGTCATGGTTGACGAAGACGGAGATGTCATCGACCGATTCCGCTATATGCTGGATTAATCCCCGACATCAATACCCCGATACAACCCTGCAGACAACAGGCGGGAACTCACCGTTTCCTTCAATATTCAATAGGCGGCAGCCCACTCGCCGCGTGACAAATCATGTACAGCACGGTATAGATACAAAAACTTTTCCAGGTTATTCTAATGGCTGAAGGAATGATTTTTTCCTGATACTGGAAGGATTGTGCGCCCCTGTTGCCGGACATTGGAATCATGAAGATAGAAGACATAATCAATTTGCAAAACAAGGCGTTGAACGAAATCGAAGCGGCGGCCGATTCGGAGACGCTTGAGGCCGTTCGCATAAAATATATCGGCCGCAAGGGCTTGATACCGGATCTCATGAAAGGGCTTAAAGGTGCGGATCCGACGGATCGTCCGGAGATGGGGAAACGTGTAAATGAACTGAAAAACACGTTTCAGGAGAAATTCAGCGAGCGCAGAAACCAGATCGAGTCAAGCAGGACAGAATCAGGGGATAAAACCTTCGACGTAACCCTGCCCGGACAATGGCGGGGGCTGGGAAAAAAACATCCGATATCATACCTCATGGAACGCGCTATAGACATTTTCCATGCTCTTGGGTTCACGGTTGCCGACGGGCCGGATATCGAAACCGTCTTCAATAACTTCGACGCTCTCAATCATCCGCCGGGACATCCTGCCCGTGACGCCACCGATACATTTTACTTGAGCGACGGCGACCTTCTACGCACACACACTTCGCCGGTGCAAGTGCGCCATATGCTGAAACATTCACCGCCGGTACGAATTATAGCGCCCGGCCGCTGTTACAGGCGGGATACTCCGGACGCCACTCATAGTGCAAACTTTCATCAAATCGAAGGGCTTTACGTGGCTGAAAATGTCTCTCTCGCCGACTTGAAGGGTGACCTGGCCCATTTCGCGCACGAGGCAATGGGTCCTGAAACAAAGGTACGGTTCCGTCCTCATTTCTTCCCCTTCACCGAACCCAGCGTGGAAGTGGATTTCTCGTGTCATATATGCAGGGGCGATGGATGTCGCGTCTGTAAACAAAGCGGCTGGATCGAAATAGCGGGCGCAGGCATGGTGGATCCGGGAGTCTTCGAGGCTGTCGGATACGATACCGGAACAGTTACAGGCTATGCCTTCGGAATGGGAATAGAACGAATAGCAATGATCCTGTTCGGCATAACCGACATCCGGGACCTGTACGAAAACGATATAAGGTATTTGCGACAATTCTAAACTGCCATGTATACAGATAAATTCATTTCAAGAAACCGACATCGAACTCCAGGATATCTTTTTTCATGAAAGTGCCTATCAGCTGGTTGAAGGAATATGTTGATTTTGATGACTCTGTCAAAGGCTTGGCAGACAAGCTGACATTTTCGGGCATCGAGGTTGAAGGCATCCACAGCGCAGGCGATGGCTTTGAAGGCCTCTTGGTCGGTGAAATCAGGAAGGTTGATCCGCACCCTGATGCCGACAAGTTGACAATCTGCATCGTGTACGACGGCAACGAGGAACACTCGGTGGTTTGCGGAGCTCCAAATGTTAAAGCCGGGGCAAAAATTCCGTTTGCGCCGATTGGCACCTCCCTTCCCAATGGCGTGAGAATCAATAAGGCCAAAATCAGGGGTATACAATCATCGGGAATGCTACTGGCTGAGGATGAGCTGGGCTTGTCTGACGATCATACGGGGGTGGTCATTCTCGAGGAACACTGGGAGGCGGGAACAGCACTTTCAGAGGCGCTGGGCCTGCCGGAAACAGTACTCGAACTTGAAATAACACCGAACAGGCCTGACTGCCTGAGCATGATGGGAATTGCACGCGAAATATCCGCCTTGTACGGGACCAAAATGAAAATTCCCGACACGGACATGAATGAAGCTGATCCCCCTGTCGAAAAACTTGCAAGCGTGGAGGTCGCGGATACGACGGGATGCCCTAGATATACGGCTCGAGTGCTTGCCAACGTTCAAACAGGACCCAGCCCGGACTGGATGCAGAAGCGGCTGAAGCTTGCCGGTATTCGACCCATTAACAATGTCGTGGATATTACCAATTATGTCATGCTTGAAACCGGTCATCCCCTGCACGCATTCGACAAGAACCTGCTTGAGAATGGCCGGATTGTGGTGCGGCTGGCGCGGCCCGATGAAAAAATCAAGACTTTGGACGAAACTGAACACGTTCTGACAGCTGACATGCTTGTCATTGCGGACTCGGAACGCCCTGTTGCCCTTGCCGGCATCATGGGTGGCGCAGGCAGCGAGATTCAAGGCAACACCGACACTGTACTTCTGGAAAGCGCCTGCTTTGAACCCATGACCATCCGCAGAGCCGCCCGGAACCTGGGGATAAGCACTGAATCCTCCTACAGATTTGAGCGCGGCGTGGACATCAACGGCGTGGAATGGGCAAGCCGACGCGCCGCCGCGTTGCTGGCCGACCTTACGGGAGCTACAGTGGCCAGAGGCTTGATCGACGCCTATCCGGAAAAAGTCTCTGAACAGAGCGTGTCATGCAGATGGGAAACGGTGCGCTCCCTTACCGGAATGGACATATCAAACGATGATATACGGTCAATACTCGAATCGCTGTCACTAAACGTTACCCAGGCGGATAATGCCGGCTTAACCGTGAGTATACCTACATTCAGACAGGACCTTGAACGGGAGGTGGACCTGATAGAGGAAATTGCCAGAATGCACGGGCTGGACAAGGTCCCCACTCCGTCCCCGCAGAGCCGGATTGTGGCCGACGCTGAAGATCACCGCACTAGAACGCTTATTGATATCAAGACCCGTATAACCGGCCTTGGGCTCTACGAAATCATGAACTACAGCCTCGTATCCAAAGCCTTGCTTGATTTATTTGATAAATCAGACGCCGCAGTGCGCATAGAGCTGCCCAACCCCATAAGCTCCGATCAATCAACTCTCCGTACTTCTCTTATTCCACAGATGGTTGAGACGCTGGGTCGCAATAACGCGCGCCAGGTATCGGAAGCGGGCTTCTTCGAGCTGGGACGTGTTTTCAGAAACACACAGGAAGGCCGCTTGGAAAATGAACGGCTGTCGATAGGCCTTATGGGCCCTGTTGGACGCACGGGCATCGACAAACGGAATCCTGTGAAGGGTGAAGAAATGTTCTTATGGGTCAAGGGGGTATTGGAAGCCCTTCTTGAATCACAACGCATACCCGATGCAAGCCTGGAAGCCGTGGACTTCCCTGAATTCGAACCTGGCTTTTCAGCAGCGGTAATCATTGATGGACAGGAACAGGGCCGAATAGGAATAATTTCTCCTGAAATTCGCAAGGAATGGAGATTTGTCGAGCCGGTGGCTGCAGCCGAATTGGCGGTGGATCCTTTGCTCGCTCATATATCGGACTCGGTAACCTCCCGCCCCGTCGCCATATTCCCGGCTGTAACACGCGATGTTGCCCTGGTCGCCGATCTATCCGTCAGGCATGACGACATCGTTAGAGCCATTTACGACGCTGCGCCCGGGGAACTGGAAAAAGTCGAATTGTTTGATATATTTGAAGGCGAGGCTGTGGGCGACGGGAGAAGAAGCATGGCCTACAGCCTCACGTTCAGGTCGGCTGAAAGAACCTTGACGGATGAAGAGGTGAACGGGTATCATTCTTCCGTGAAAAAGGCGTTGAATGATACGCTGGATGTTATCATCCGGGAAGGTTGATCAGGCTTGGATGTTACTGTCGATTGATAAATACGAATAAGGTAGAGAATGAACCCTGTGATTACTTGGATTGGAACTTTGACCCTTCACGTGAAGGCATCGCTTACGGTGCAGGCATGGATGGAGGTTTTTACTGCTTATACCCGAATAAGACCGGCGCTGTATCCCGTTATATGCCCGATACGGGCACATCTGGCTGACCCTGGATACATTGCTGGTCCATGTGCATCCCGGAATGGACCGCGATCACTGGTCGAATCGAGTTAAGCGGCTGGTTGTTCTTTCACATAAAGGGGTTCTTCTCCGCCGAGGGAGATAATTTTACCCTGCCTTGTTCGTGATTGGGCTGAAGCGTCTCTGCTCCAATACCATCTGATCAGGGAGCCCAGAGTTCGGATGCGGCCCGCAAGTCTCCAGGATTGTGGAGAAAGCGGAAAGTGTTCGACCGGGCACCCACCTCTTAAACGAGGATCAGAGACCAGGCCCTTAACGGCTATGGCGGGGTATTTTTGATTGGAATGAGCCCTATGGACTTGTTTGAACAACAGGACGCTGCACGGGGCGTGAAGACGCAACCGCTAGCGGCCCGCATGCGTCCCGGTACGATCGATGAGGTCGTAGGCCAGGATAAACTGTTGGGATCCGGCAAGCTCCTTAGACGCGCTATTGAAGCGGACCGGCTGGGCAGCATCATCCTGTACGGGCCGCCAGGATGCGGAAAAACCTCGCTGGCCGAGGTAATTGCCTCCGCAACCCGCCGCCGTTTCGAGCGTACAAGCGGTGTACTGGCCAACGTGCAGATACTCAGGGAAATTCTCCAGACTGCAGGACACCGCAAATCCAACAAGGGCGAAGAAACCATCCTTTTTATAGATGAGATTCATCGCTTCAACAAAGCGCAGCAGGATGTCCTGCTTCCTTACGTGGAGCAAGGCGATATCACCCTGATAGGCGCTACTACCCACAACCCCTTCTTCTTCATAAACAGCCCGCTCATATCCCGCTCGCAGATATTCCAGCTCGAACCCCTCGAAAAGAACGACATCATCGTACTGCTTGACCGGGCACTCAGCCTGGAAGAGGGCCTGGGATACTTGTTAATACACATGGACGATGACGCGAAGACACATCTCGCGGACATATGTGACGGCGACGCGCGGCGCGCATTGAATGCTCTGGAAATAGCAGCCCTCACAACCGATCCGGAACCGGATGGCAAGATACGCATAACACGGGCCGTTACCGAGGAATCCATACAGAAAAAAGCTGTAGTATACGACCACGACGAGGATGAACACTACGACACCATATCGGCATTCATAAAAAGCATCCGCGGCTCCGACCCGCACGCGGCAGTGTACTGGCTGGCCAAAATGCTGTATGCGGGAGAGGATCCCCGTTTCATTGCGCGCAGACTTGTCATACTTGCATCCGAAGACATAGGGAACGCCGACCCAAGGGCATTAACCATGGCGGTGTCCGCCATGCATGCCGTCGACTTCGTAGGCATGCCGGAAGCCAGAATTACCCTGGGCCATGTCACCACATACCTGGCCACGGCACCGAAAAGCAACAAAGCCTATATGGCTGTTGAGACCGCCCTTGGCGACGTCAAGGACGGACGCACTTTGCCCGTTCCTAAACACCTGCGGGACGGGGGCCCGGTTGGGCACAGGGAACTGGGCTATACCGGATACCAGTACGCGCACGACCATGAAGGAAGTTTCGTAGACCAGAAATACGTGCCAACAACAAAGATTTATTATGAACCCGGCTCCCAGGGTTACGAAGACACTATCCGGAAACGGATGGATCACTGGGAGTCGATGAAGAAAAAACCACGAAAATGAAAGTAGAAATGATGAAAAGCAAGGACGAGATTCGCTACGCCATACAAAGGAAACGCGCAGGTTTGACACTTGGATGGATAAGGGACAACAGCCGCAAAGCGGTGGAAAACCTGAATAAAATTGAACTTACAAGGACAGCCGGAGCAATCGCGGGATATTACGCCAAGGGATTCGAAGTGCAGATCACACCCTTCATGGAAAAGTGCCTGAGCGAAGGAAGGCGCGTATGCGTGCCTAGACACAGGGATGAGATGCCCGGTTATGAATGGTCATGGATTGTGCCCGCTGAGGCATGGAGGGACGGCCCGTGGAAAATAGCGGAACCCGCACGCCTTCGACCCGTGAATAGATCGGAAATAGAAATCGCGATCATTCCCGCAGTTGCAGTGGACCGTCAAGGCCGGCGCCTGGGACACGGCGGCGGAAATTTCGACCGGCTGCTCTCCAAACTGACCTGTCCCAAGGTCGCAGTGGTATTCGAATTCCAGGTCATGGACGAAATACCCACTGAACCTCACGACGTGTCCATCGATTTCATTGTGACAGAAAATGAAACATACCCCGTGGCAAACCAATGATATTGCACGGATGTGAACAAAAACCGAACAAGGCGTATCCCTGCTGCAGCCATAGGGGGAGACGACTGGAGCAGACATGAATACTTCAATATGGATTCTTCCCATGTTCGTTATGGGAGCCGGAGCCATGATGATCGGCTACCTGGTGCATGCAGTTTTATCACAGATAAAAAACCATTCTGATGAACGCAGCTCCCGGCAGATGCTGGAGGACGCAAGAAGGGAGTCGGAGGCCATTCTTCGAGAATCCAAGATACAGGCAAAGGATGAAGTAATACGGGCACGGGAGCAATTCGAAAGCGAAACCAAGGAACGGCGACAGGAATTGCGAGAACAAGAGGAACGCGTAGCCCAACGCGAGACGAACCTTGACCGCAAACTGGCTATGCTTGACAAGAAGGAGCAGGCCGTAGATGGGAAACTCGAGGAGATCTCAGCTCAAAAAGCCGAATTGAACCGTAAGTCTGAAGAACTGGACAATTTGATCTCCGAAGAGAAAAATGCGCTGCAGCGTATCGCTGCCATGTCCCAGGAGGAGGCGCGCAATGAGCTGATGCGGCAACTGGAAGAAGAGCTCCGAAATGAATCCGGCGGATTGATACGGAAAATCAAGGAGGAGACGGAGCTGAAAGCCGAAGATCAGGCGCGCCGCATCATTACAATGGCCATCGAGCGGTACGCCGCCGACCAGGTAAATGAGATCACTACGTCCACCGTCGCTCTGCCCAGCGACGACATGAAGGGACGCATCATAGGAAAGGAAGGACGCAATATCAGGTCGCTTGAGGCCGCTACAGGAGTCAACATCATGATTGACGACACTCCCGAAGTGGTGGTTTTGTCCGGCTTTGATCCGTTGCGCAGAGAGATAGCCAGGATATCCCTGGATCGACTGGTAGTGGACGGACGAATCAACCCGGCACGCATAGAGGAAGTCGTTGCCAAGGTTCAGGAAGAGCTCGAGGACACCATACGCGAAGCGGGAGAAGAGGCCATATACGAGCTGAATATCCGGGCGGTTGCGCCGGAACTCATACGCACTCTCGGACGACTCAAGTTCCGGCACAGCTATTCCCAGAATGTCCTTCGGCATTCCGTGGAAATGGCGCATCTAATGGGAATGATGGCCGCTGAACTCGGACTGGACCAGAGCATTGCCAAACGGGTGGGCCTTTTTCACGATATAGGCAAGGCGGTTGATCATGAAGTCGAGGGTAATCACGCCATCATTGGAGCAGATCTGCTGAAACGGCATGGCGAGGACGCGATAGTCTATAACGCTGTAGCAGCGCATCACGGAGACGTGGAAAGCGAAAGCCTGTATGCCGTGCTTGCCACGGCAGCCGACTCGATCACTGCCGCCCGGCCGGGAGCAAGATCGGAGTCTACCGAAATATACGTACAGAGGCTTCAGAAACTGGAAGCCCTTGCGGAAAGTTTCAGGGGAGTCGTAAAATCCTATGCCATACAGGCAGGCCGTGAAGTGCGCGTCATTGTCGAACCCAGCAAGATCGACGACAATGAGGCGATGCAAATGGCGCGCAATATCAGCAAACAAATTGAACATGATCTGCAGTATCCCGGCAATATAAAGGTAACCGTTGTGCGGGAGACCAGATGCATTGAGTATGCACGTTAGGATTCAAGGGATTGATGCATATGGCGCTGATTAATGTCCGTCCTGATATGAATTCCGCTTCGAGTACCTGCCGGGCTTTTTGATGGATAAGAAGAATCAGATGGATTCCGATAATAAAATGAGAGCAAGAATGTCCGGCGGAGGGACAAGTGGAAACATCAGGCGCGTCTTGGTCTTCACCCTGGCCAGGCTGGCCGCGCTTTTTGTAACCGTAGTAATAGGTGTTTATCTCACCATAGTAATCGCACATGGAGGGGGAGAACTCGATGATCTGCGCAAGGCACAGATCAGATCTGAAATTTCGGAAGCCTTCGCCATGGATGATGAATTCCGGGATCTTACCCCGGAAGAACGCAATAAACTCATTCAAACCGAAATCGAAAGGGAGGAAACCAGGCTCCGTCTGGATGAACCGTTTATCTACCGCAGTGCGGACTACCTGTGGCAGGCAATCAATCTGAATCTCGGTCATTCTGAACAAATGCACAGCGACGGGGGATCTCGACGGGTATACCATATCATTGGGGAAAGACTGCCGGCCACCCTGCTCCTCTTCGGAACGGCAAACCTGCTAGTGTTTTTCTCTTCTATATTCTTCGCGCTGTTCCTCTCGCGCCGGTACGGAAGCAGATTGGACCGCAGCGTGGTAGCCCTTGCTCCGACTTCCGCCGCGCCGGGATGGTTCTACGGGATTTTCCTGATCCTTGTATTTGCATTTCTGATACCCGTCCTGCCGTCAGGAGGAATGGTTGCCGCTCCGCCGCCTGTAACAACCGCGGCCTACGCTCTCAGCGTCCTTAAACACATGCTGTTGCCGGTGGCCGCGATGTTCATTTCTTCAATATTCATTTCAATATATTCCTGGCGGACATTTTTTCTCATATATTCCAGCGAGGATTACGTGGAAATGGCCAGGGCAAAGGGTCTTCCTCCACGCATGATCGAACGGAGATATATCCTGCGTCCGACATTGCCGCCTATCCTGACAAGTTTCGCGCTGATGCTGATCGGCCTTTGGGGCGGCGCCATCATACTCGAACAGGTGTTCAACTGGCCCGGACTGGGCACGCTCATGTTCGAAGCAATCGGTCACCGGGACACGCCGGTAATAATCGGCGCGGTTGTGATTTTCGCGTATCTGCTGGCAATAACGGTGTTTCTGCTCGATATCATGTACGCGATCCTGGATCCCCGCGTGCGGCTGGAAGGAGGTAAACATTCATGAACCGGTTCATGACAGGTTTGCGCCAGATTGGACAATACCCCTCCGCAATGGCCGGGATTCTCGTCATCTTATTCCTCGTGGGATTATCATTGTATGCCGTGTTTGCCATTCCTTATCGCCAGGCGCTGGATCTATGGAGGGGCGGTGAGATATGGCAGGACCACCCCAGAAACGCCGCACCGGCATGGGTCAACTGGTTTCGATTGAACAACCTTCCCTCAACGATCATCGTGGAAAAATCATCAGCCGACGTCGAATCGGAAAACTTCCAGGGATGGAGCAGGGTCAGAATTCCGCTGGAGTTTTCCTACACATATGACGAATTTCCATCGGAAATGAACCTTTTCCTGAAATCGAGGTTTCAGGACAAGGGACCGTTCATACGCCTGTTTTGGGAAACACCTGACGGGAGAGAAATACTGCTGGGCGGACACCGCCCGAGACTGTCCCATAGAGTGGCACTGTCTCAGGACAGGAACCTGGAACGGCGGCTTGATGCCCCGCCCCACATGGCTCTTCTATCCTTGCCCGACGACATTGATAAGCGGAAGGTTCTAAAGGGGGATTACAGACTTGTAATCGATGCAGTGTTTTTCGAGGAGGAATCCAGCCTGGAAACAAAATTCATTTCCTATGGAAGGGTACATGGCCCTGCAGGAACCGATCATCAGCGCAGGGATATCATGGTGGCCCTCCTATGGGGAACTCCCATAGCGCTCGCATTCGGACTTCTGGCGGCCGTTGGAACTACCATCACTACCCTCATAATAGCGGCTACCGGCGTCTGGTTCGGAAACTGGATTGACGCTGCCATTCAGCGGATAACAGAGGTGAACATGATACTTCCCATGCTTCCGATTCTCGTAATGGTCGGAGCTCTGTATTCACGCAGTATATGGGTCATGCTAGGAGTCGTAGTCCTTCTCGGAATTTTCAGCGCAGGGATAAAGATGTATCGGGCCATGCTGCTTCCCATCCGGGAATCCCCGTATATCGAGGCCGCTCGGGCATACGGAGCAGGCCACTCGCGGATCATACTTCGATACATGATCCCTCGCGTATTGCCCGTGCTGATTCCGGGTTTCGTTACGCTCATCCCTACATTCGTATTTCTTGAGGCTTCACTTGCCGTTCTGGGGCTCGGAGATCCGGTCCTGCCGACATGGGGCAAGGTACTGCACGACGCCCAGGGGGAAAGCGCGCTCTATAACGGCTACTATTACTGGGTGATAAGCCCCGCGTTCATGCTGATGCTTACCGGACTCGGCTTTGCAATGCTGGGTTTCGCTCTTGACCGAATATTCAACCCGAGACTCAGATCAATATGATAGGGATTTAAAATAAATGCCGGAAACCCTTACAGACACCCTGCTGCGCGTCGAAGGTCTGAAACTTCACTACAGGACACGAAACGGCGTGGTCCGCGCAGTAGACGACGTCAGTTTCGATATCAGACGCAATGAAGCGGTAGTTGTGCTAGGGGAATCGGGCTGCGGAAAGTCCTCCCTCGCAAAAGCACTGCTTAGAATTCCTCCCCGCAACACCCAGGAATGTTCAGGAAAGGTATGGCTGAACGGAACCGATATCATGGGCATGAATGAGGAAAAATTCCGCAAGGAAGTGCGATGGTCAGAAATATCCATGGTGATGCAGGCGGCCATGAACGCGCTCAACCCTGTGGTCCGCGTGGGCGAGCAGGTTGCGGAACCCCTTTGCCTGCACCGCGGCTGGTCTTCCGAACGAGCCCTCAAACATGCGGCAGGCATATTCAGCCTTGTTGGAATTCCCAATGACTTCATGAGAAGATATCCGTTCGAGCTGTCGGGCGGAATGAGGCAGAGAGCTGTGCTTGCCATGGCGCTTGTAACCGAACCTTCGCTGGTTATCCTGGACGAACCCACCTCGGCGCTCGATGTTCTCACCCAGGCAAACATAATGAATGTCCTTAAACGGATAAAACGGGAGATGGGCACGAGTTTCATACTGATCACCCATGACGTATCAACATCCAGCGAGATCGCCGACAGAGTGGCTCTGATGTACGCAGGTCAGCTCGTGGAATTCAGCAATGCCGATGATTTTTTCCGCAATCCGGCGCACCCGTATTCCCGATTGCTTATGGCCAGTGTCCCGCGTCTACGGCAGGTTATCCGGCCCGAGCATATTCCCGGCCAGCCGCCCAGCATGTTGAGCGTACCTGAAGGTTGCCGTTTTGCCGACCGCTGCCCATCCAGATTTGAAAGGTGTGTGAAAAATCCCGATTTGCTTAAAATTAATGGAGACCGGGAGGTAAGGTGCTGGCTGTATGAAAAGGGACTGAAATCATGACCGGGGATAATGAAATCGTGGTATCGGTGCGCGATCTGCATACGTGGTTCGAACTTCGAAGATGGGGTATCGTCCGGGTCGGAAATGTGCGGGCTGTGGACGGTATCAGCTTTGACCTGAAACGCGGCGAATCCGTTGCATTCGTAGGCGAAAGCGGTTGCGGGAAAAGCACTCTTGCCCGGACACTTCTCGGACTGCATATACCTACAAGCGGGAAAGTATTTTTCGAGGGAATAAACATGCAGGAGTTGGATCGAAAAGGACTCCTGGATTACAGGGCTCGTGTTGGATTCGTACAGCAGGATCCATACGGCGCCCTGCCCCCGTTCATGGATGTTCGACGTATTCTTCGTGAACCATTGATCATCCACGGGGTAGGGGACCGCAAGGAGCAGGAATCGCGCATACGGGAATCAATGGAAGACGTCCGCCTTTCGCCTCCGGAGGAGTTCCTTCACAAATTCCCCCACATGCTCAGCGGAGGTCAACAGCAGCGCGTGGTAATTGCCAGAGCGCTGATGCTGAAGCCCTCCATGATAATCGCGGATGAACCTGTATCTATGCTTGACGCATCGGTGCGCGTGGAAATCCTCAATCTTCTGCGGAACATACAGAAGACACGACAGCTCACATTGGCATTCATAACGCATGACCTTTCGACCGTACGCTATTTTGCGGAACGGGTATTTGTAATGTATGCCGGAAGGATCGTGGAAAAATCAACAGTAGACAATCTGCTGGAGCATCCTGCGCATCCCTATACCCGGGCGCTGCTGGACGCATTGCCTGATCCCGACCCTGAAAACGCTGCAAGGATGCGCGAACTGCCATCCGGGGAACCGCCCAGCCTCATTGACCCGCCGTCCGGATGCCGTTTTCATCCCCGATGTCCTCATGCAATCAAGGGCTTGTGCGAGGTGGATATCCCGCCGGATTTCGAACCGGGAGAGGGCCATACGGCGGCATGCTGGCTGCACAGGCAATAACACGGCCGGATACATATGCGAAAGGTAATTTCAGGGATTATAGTCATGGTCATCGGCCTTCTCCTGCTGTTCGCCATGGTTGCAGGCATGATCGAATCCGGCATAGTGCGGTCTCTGGCTGCATATACGGCTGCATTCGGCGGTTTGATGTACAGCGTATTTGCAGTAGTACGCCGGATAAATCCACGGCTATAGGCTGACTAACATTTGCATGAATGGAGAAAAAACAGGATGCATAATTTTAAGAACGTTAGTATAGTTTCCCTCAATTCAGGAAGCTTATCGTGAAAGGGAATTCAACAGTACAATTCGGGTCCGTGACGGTGGGAGAGGAACCTCGAGTGGTCGGCATAGTTTCTTCGCTTGAACAGGCTGATATCTTTCTTGGTGGGTCCGGACATCCATGTGACCTTGTTGAAATGCGGCTTGACCGCATGGGTATGGAGTCGGATGAATGGATAGATTACGGCGAGAGGATCGAAAGGGCCGGATATCCTGTAATAGCCACACTGAGGATTCAGGAGGAAGGAGGGGACTGGACCGGGAAGGACGAGGCCAGGCGGGATATCTTCTTCAAGGCCATGGAACATTTTTCCTCAATAGATATTGAATTGAGGAGTGTCCTGATGCCTGAACTCGCTGAAGAGGGTTTGCGTCTTAAGCGGGGTGTCATTATTTCTTTTCATGATTATGAAGGCACTCCTTCTGATGTTGAGCTTGAACAGATAATTGAGCGTGCGAGTGCAAACGAGGTTTCCGTTCCAAAGATTGCCGCGCAGGTTAACAGTGAAAATGACATCGAGAGGCTTAAGAACCTGCTCGGCAAGCCGCGCAGACAACCGATTTGCGTCATAGGCATGGGCGAAATGGGAACAGGCACGCGGGTAATGTTTCCTCAAGCGGGTTCCTGCCTTGCATACGGCCATTTGGGAGAATCCACGGCTCCCGGCCAGCTTCCGCTGGAAGAGCTTGTAAGCCGTGTACGGCGGAAATAACGCATTTCCTGCGTGCATTGCCAAAAAAAGATTGCATGTACATGAAATTCATTTATGTTGTGCCCTGTAGGTCAGGCAACAACCTTTTTGACCTACATTCCCGGCTTGAATTCCGGGACTGAAGCGATTACAAGAACAGCAATTTGATTGCGGGGTGGAGCAGTCTGGTAGCTCGTCAGGCTCATAACCTGAAGGTCGCTGGTTCAAATCCAGCCCCCGCTACCAATTTTAAGGGGTTTTCGGCAACGAAAACCCCTTATTTTATTGCCTTTTCTGCACTTCACCGCAATTCCCC
>SLRP01000013.1 GCA_007130845.1 Kiritimatiellia bacterium
AAGCCTCGAAACCATTGGATTCTATTCCGATGAGGAGGGATCTCAAAAGTATCCCCCTCCCCTCGGCTATTTTTATCCATCGGAGGGAAACTTCATCGGCTTTGTGGGTAATTTACGTTCCCGCAGTCTTGTGCGAAGGGTTATTCGAGTTTTCAGGGACAATACGCCGTTTCCTTCGGAAGGCGCGGCGTTGCCCGGAGGGATCCCGGGTGTAGGGTGGTCTGATCATTGGTCGTTCTGGAAATACGGGTATCCGGCAATCATGATCACGGACACGGCCCTTTTCAGATATCCCTACTATCATTCACCGGAAGACACCTGGGACAAAATTGATTACGATCGCATGGCCAGAGTTGTAACCGGTATAAAGCCTGTAATTATCGACCTTGCTGACGGCCGATAAACCTTATCCGAGCTGTCCTATTATTTCAATCAACGGCAGGAACAATGCCACAACAATGGTGCCTACAACCAATGCAAGGAATATTATCAAAAGAGGTTCTATTATCGAAGTAAGTCCTGCGACTGTGTTGTCGACATCATCTTCATAGCTGTCGGCAATCTTCATTAACATTTCGGGCAGTTCCCCAGTCTCCTCTCCAACCTCCACCATGCTTACGACCATCGGAGGGAATACACCCGAATTCCCTATTGGCTGGGCCATGTTTTCACCCTCCTTGACGCTGTCGTGGACATCGTTTACCGCCCTGGCAATAAGTTCATTTCCGGCGGTATCCCTGACAATTGTAAGCGCCTGCAAAACAGGAACTCCGGAAGACATGAGTGTGCCAAGTGTGCGGGTAAAGCGGGCTACAGCAGTCTTTCTGATCAACGTCCCAAAAAGAGGGGCATGAAGCTTCAACCAGTCCAAACCATATGAGCCCCATGCAGTCTTCTTGATCAGTTTAAAGAGAATTACAACAACCACAACAGCACCAAAGACTATGGGCGCATGCGAAACGAAATTCCTGCTGGCATTAAGCACCATTTCGGTAAGAAACGGCAAACCTGCACCCTCAAGGAGGTCTTCAAATATTTCCTCGAATTTAGGGATAATCACAATCATCAGGAAAGTGAGAATGGCTACTGCCATTAAGAGCACGACGATTGGATAAACCATGGCGCTGGTTACCTTGCTGCGTATGCGTTGTGCCTTTTCCATAAACTCGGCCAGGCGGTTCAGCACCACGTCAAGCACGCCGCCAAGCTCCCCGGCGCGCACCATATTGACATAAAGCTTGTTGAAAATACGGGGATACTGTCCGAGGGCCTCTGCAAACGTGCTTCCGGTCTGAATGGAATCAATCAGTCCGGATGTGGCATTACTCAGCGCAGGATGCTTTTCCTGCCGTTGAACCACCTGCAGGCTCCGAAGAAGAGGGAGACCCGCGTTTATCAGGGTAGCAAGCTGTCGAGTATACGCCATCAGTATCTTGGGCTTTACACGCACCATGAACGACGGCATCTTGATCTGCATGTTCATTCCGCCGGACTTGGATTTTGCGGATTTCTTGGCCGCCGTTTTCTTTGTCCTGCCCTGGGGTTTTGCCCCGGCCTCGAGCACCTCTGTTGGAAAGAGCCCCTTCTCTCGGATCATGGAAATTGCCGAATTCTGATTGGAAGCTTCAACGGTCCCTTCCTGCTCGCTGCCCTTGGCATCCATGGCGGTGAAATGATAAGTTGGCATGTCGCTATTCTCCTGATTCTGGCCGTAACACTGACCCAAGGCTATATTAAATCCACTCTGGAATCAACACGCTAATTTGGCCTGTTATCAAGTGTATTTGAGAACTTCTTCAACCGTGGTGTAACCATCCAGTATACAGCGGACACCATCTTCCCGCAATGTACGCATCCCCATTTCGATGGCCTTATCCCTGATCACGATTGTAGGTTTTCGCTCATTAATCAATTCTCGTATGGGATCCGTAATCATTAGATATTCATATATACCGCGCCGGCCGCGATACCCGGTATTGTTGCATTTAGAGCATCCTTCACCGAAATAAAACTGATTTCCCTGGACATCATTCCTGGACAATCCAAGTTGCGCAAGCTGTTCGTCTTCGGGCTCATATCCCTTCCGGCAATCCTTGCATATTGTTCTCGCAAGTCTCTGGCCGAGCACGGCCTCGATGGTAGAGGCGATGAGAAACGGCTCTACCCCCATGTCTATCAAGCGGGTTATGGCGCCTGCAGCATCATTGGTATGAAGAGTTGAAAATACAAGGTGGCCAGTCAAGGCGGACTGAATTGCAATTTCAGCAGTTTCCATGTCGCGCACTTCTCCGACCATGATGATATCGGGATCCTGTCGCAAAAAAGACCGCAATGCGCGGGCAAACGTCAAGCCTATGGCTTCATTAACGGGCAACTGGACCAACCCCTCAATGTCATATTCAACCGGTTCTTCAGCTGTCAACAGTTTGGACTCCACGGTATTTAGTTTTCGAAGAGCTGAATAAAGGGTTGTAGTCTTGCCGGAACCGGTTGGACCCGTAACGATTATAATTCCATTAGGTTTAACTATATCACTGGTGAAGTTCTCATATATATCGTCGGGCATTCCGAGATTTTCCAGCTCAAGAGAAACCACGCTTCTATCCAAAATACGGAGGACAAGGCTCTCGCCGAACTGCGTAGGCAGGGTTGAAACTCGAAAGTCTATCAGTCGGCCTGCGATATTCAACTGTATGCGTCCGTCCTGTGGAAGGCGGCGTTCGGCGATATTCAAACCTGATATAACCTTCAAACGGGAAGTAACAGGCAATGCCAGATGTTTAGGCGGTGGGGCCATTTCATAAAGAGCCCCGTCCACGCGGTACCTGATCTTGAATTCATTTTCAAACGGTTCAAAATGAATGTCGGATGCCCGGTCTTGAACTGCCTGATATAGTATGAGATTCACAAAGCGTACAACCGGCGCCGCATTGGCTGCGACTTCCAGGTCGTATTCACCATCCTTCATCTGTGTGATATCACTCAGATCGCCCGCACCTTCCAGCTCCTCCTCAAGGGCTGAAAGCATATCGCTCACCGACTCGCTTTCATCGCCATAATATCTTTGAAGAGCGGATTTAATATCGGCTTCACGAGCAACTACAAAATTAACGTCACGCGTAAGGACAAACATCAATTCATCCACTACCTCTGGACTAAGCATGTCCGAAGTAGCCAGAACAACGGTATCGCCTGACGCCTCCACAGGGACCACATTGTACATCCTTGCAACGCTGGCGGGCAGTGACCGGATTACATCCGGGGAAATTTCAATGCCCTTTATATCCATGACATCTGTGGCTAGATGCCGCGCAATGATCTTAAGAAGGTCGTCTTCACCGAAAATCTCCATATCAAGCAGGATGTCCCGCGTGGGCCGCCCGGTCCGCTCATGCTCATCAATGATTTCTTCAAGCTGCTGCGCATTCAACAGATCATCCTGTTGAACCTCCTGCAACAACGGGTCTTTTATTTTCATTTCAGCCATAATGGCCTCACAGTTTATTTCATATCCTCAAGCTTCTGAGCAATGCCGTCCGGGTTCTGCGACTGGGTAATCAGATCTTCATAACTGATCATTTCATTCTCATAGAGGGACAACAGCTGGCTGTCGAGTGTCACCATACCCCAACGAGCTCCTGTCTGTATGTCCGATGTTATCCGGAATGTCTTATTATCACGGATAAGCGATTGAATCGAGGGGGTTGTAACCATGAACTCAAAAGCTGCTACCCGGCCAGGCTTATCCTGTCTTACAAGCAGAACCTGGGATATAACGGCAAGCAGCGATGAGGACAACTGGGTTCTAACCTGTTCCTGCTGATTGGTCGGGAAGGCGTCTACAATACGGTCAACCGTCCTTGCAGCTCCAGTGGTATGCAGAGTGGCCAGCACCAAGTGACCGGTTTCCGCGGCTGTAATTGCGGCCGACATTGTTTCCAAGTCGCGCATTTCACCAACCAGAATCACATCCGGATCCTGACGCAATGCCGCACGAAGTGCGTATGCAAAACTTGAAACATCATCCCCTATATTCCGCTGAGTGACTATGCTTTTCTGATGATTGTGATGATATTCGATTGGATCCTCAACAGTAATAATGTGCGCATCCCGTTCCTTGTTTATTATATCAATCATGCTTGCAAGCGTAGTGGTTTTACCTGACCCGGTTGGACCCGTTACCAGAATAAGGCCC
>SLRP01000104.1 GCA_007130845.1 Kiritimatiellia bacterium
ACAGAACTTACAACGACAGATCAGGGGCGTGTTGAACCCAGGAAACAACCCACAATAACAAAATGTCAGATGATTAGCGCCCTTGCAGAGGTCAAGTCAAACAAAACGCGCCAGGCACCCTGATACTCATGTCATCCGATATTCTAAAACAGCAAACACCGGTAAATGCTTTTCGAATACAGCATCCGGCTCGTATCCAAAAACTCTCCCCTCATAATCCAGCCGGAATATTGCGGCTATACATATTTTGAATATTATTATTCATAATTTGTATATCAACAAGACAGAATCGTGATATTAGCGGGCAAAGATCGGAGGTATGCGGCCACATCCATACTTCTGCCTTTTCAACATCAAGCACCCTGTGCAGGCGGGTTTTGGTAAGGAAACAGAAGCTCGGACTGCATGTTTAGATATTGATATCCATTTCGGAACACGGGTCAGGGAAGTGCTGACATTCGTGTCATAACCAGTTAGTCTTACTTGATGCCCTGTGGCATTAAAATAAGTGGTATGCTGACTGACGGCCTGGCTGTGCGGTGCATTGCCTGCCGATTCCGGACTCCCTGCACGGTAACGGATGCCTGTGCAGGGCTCCATTGATAACATTTCGCCGGGCTCTTTTTTCATGATGCGTTTACAACGACTCATCCATTATCCATGGCGGCCCCGTTTCTATTACGGCTGGGTCATGGCGCCCATTGCAACAATCGGAATGATGTGTACAGCGCCGGCTCAAACATTCGGAGTTTCCGTATTTACGCCCTTCATCCGCGCGTCTCTCGACCTTACACCCGCCCAGGTCGCAGCCGCCTACATGGCGGGAACCTTTCTGGCAAGCCTGCCTCTGACCTGGATTGGGATGTATATGGACCGATATGGTCCGCGCCTAACCCTCTTCGTGATTACACTGTGTTTCACCTCAGCATGCGTTCTCCTTTCACAAGCTACGGGTGTCATCTTGCTGTTCGCGGCGTTTTTTATGCTCCGCCTTTTCGGTAATGGAGCGTTGAGCATGGTGAGCACCAACACTCTGGCTTACTGGTTTAACAGAAGGCTGGGCTTTATGGCGGGCCTCAAGGCCATGGGCATGGCTGCCGCCATTGCCATGGCGCCACGGTTTCATTACATACTTATCGAACAGTTCGGCTGGCGTACGGCGTATCTGCTGCTGGGCATTCTTATATCGATTGTGTTGCTGCCCCTGACCCTGCTCCTTTACAGAAATCGCCCGGAGGACATCGGTCAGCGTATGGACGGAGATCCTGCATGCCCGGAATCGTCCGGCCCGATAGACTCCCAGACAGGGCTGGAGGGGTGGTTGTTCCAAAGGGTTGTGCGTACACGCTCATATTGGATTGCTGCTGCTTGCGTTGCGTTGTGGGCGTTGATAGGAACAGCTGTCGCGTTCTGCACACCCGCGCTGTTCGAGTCGCGAGGGCTGGAAGCCGGCGCAGCCGCTGAGCGAACAACGAAATTGTTTACAGCCATGGGTATTACACTTCTTGCAACCAACGTATTTGCAGGGATGATGGCGGACCGTGTACGGCTGAACAGGCTGTTGTGCGCAGGGATGCTGGCCCTGTCCGCTGTCGTCTTCCTGTTGAGAATGCCGGGAAGCGAGAATTTTGTCATTGCCGTAGGCTGCATGCTGGGAGTTACCCAGGCCATGGTGACAGCGGTCTCAGCAACCCTATGGGTTCGATATTTCGGCAGAAGGGAACTTGGTCGAATCCGCGGTTCAATTGCAACCATACTGGTTGCGGCCTCCAGCGTCGGGCCGTTCATTGTGGACGGCATTGCATCGTTGGTGGGCAGCTATCAGGGGGTTCTGACAGGATTGGCGCTCACGCCGATCCCGCTGGCCGTCGCCGCGCTGTTTGCGGATAAACCGGGAGCTATAGAAAGCGCCGGGCCGGACCCCAAGGGCTGAAACCAATGCCGACGGGTCAGTTAACAGCAAATGTATCGATCATAAGCTTCACGTCGTCCGCCATTGGATAAAGAATCGGACAGGTGCATCCGTGATCGATATATTCCTGCACCTTCTTCTTCGCCTGCTCCGGAGTGCCGCTAGCTGATATCCGGTCCACAAGTTCGTCCGGTACGTACTGCATTGCCTGTTCAATCTGATCCCTTGTCGCCGGCCAGCCCAGGGTTTCATGGATCTTGTCCACGATCCTCTGCGGCGTGTTACTGGCCTTGGCAATATGCGGCTGCTGTGCCAGATACTGCGTAAGAAGCCACTTAGCCGCGTGTCGAGCCTTGATCTCGTCTTGATCCACCGAACACACCACCAGTTGCGGACGGTCTATGTCATCAATAGACCGCCCGGCCTTCCGAGCCCCCTTTTCCAACTGGTCCATGGCCTGATCGGTGTAATCGGGAGAGACGCAATAGTTAAGCACTGCTCCGTCGGCTATCTCGCCGGTCAGCTCCATCATTTTCGGGCCGGTGGCGCCTATCATGATGGGTATGTTGCGTGGACTGGTGTTGCCGTGCACTACATCCAGCTTGATCCCGTCCACGTGGTGAAATCTGCCGTGGAAAGTCACCGTTTCCATGTTAAGTAGACGTCGCATAACCTCAACTGTCTCGCGCATTGCGCCCAGCGGACGGCTGCGATCAACACCTACATTTCTTGCCAGGGGATCCCACCATGCGCCGATACCGCATATCACCCGGTCGGGAGCCAGGTCGTCCAGCGTGAGAAATGTGGAGGCGAGCAGCCCTATGTTGCGCGTCCAGTTATTGATTACACCTGAGCCCACCTTGAGTTTCCGGGTGATAGCCGCGTATGCCGCCATAGGAACTATTGCGTCGCGCACAAGCCGCGATTCCGCCTGCCACACGGCCTCGAAACCCCTGGTCTCCGCATATTTGCAATATTCCATACCGTCTTGTATGGAATGTTTGTCCTGCAGATAAATGGCGACCCGGCGTGAATCATTTGCATCCATGTTTGCCCTTTCGCTGAGGTTGCTGGGCTATGTTTGTCCCGTTCTACCAACTTTGATTATATCAGTCGTCATATCAACCGGACAGCTGAACAGGCGCTTTCCTTGCAGCCGCAGCAACCTTGCTGAGCGTCCGGGACTGAGAGGCGTTCCTATACACCAGAGGAGGGTACTCTTCTGGGTCGTGACTATCGTACCGCTCCACAACTTCATACAGCGTGTTACGGCGTACAGGTGAACGCCCGGCGCACCGTATGATACGCACCATCTCACATGGCGTTATCTCCTGCCCGTACGGTGCGCCGGATGCACGCGATATGCTTTCATTCATGAGAGTCCCGCCAAGATCGTTAACGCCGTACGACAACATCTCACTCGCCAGCTTAGGACCCATCTTGACCCACGATACCTGAATGTTGTCTATCCATCCGTTCAGCATCAACCTGGCAACGGCATGCATCCGTATGTTTTCAAAATATGTGGGCCCAGGCCTCGCTTCGCCGTTACGGTAAATGGGAGAATCATAATGAATAAACCCAAGAGGAACGAATTCCGTGAAGCCACGCGTCTCCTTCTGAATTGAACGCAACAGCGCTATATGATTGGACCAGTGCCTTGGCTCATCCACATGGCCGTACATAATCGTGGATGTTGTAGGAAGCCCAACACTGTGCGCGGCACGGACAATACGCACCCATTCATCAGCCGAGAGCTTGTCCTGTGTAAGCTTCCGGCGAATCTCAACGTCAAGTATCTCCGCGGCTGTCCCGGGCATTGATCCAAGTCCATGGCTCTTCAAGTCATTGATGAATTCCTCAGGAGTACACCGGCTTTTCTTCATGCCATACCAGATCTCGAACGGAGAAAAGGCATGTATATGAATATCCGGCACGCGTTCTTTTATGGCCGATAAGATATTGCGGTAATGATCACCCTTGACCCGGGGGTGCAGCCCTCCCTGGATACAGACCTCTGTAGCGCCGCGCCGCCACGCCTCTTCCGCACGGTGAGCAATCTCATCCAATGACAACAGCTCTGCTTCCGGATCCTCAAACCGCTTCCGGAAATTGCAGAACCTGCATCCCATATAGCATATATTCGTGAAATTGATATTGCGCGTCACTACAAAGGATACGTCGTCGCCGGCTTTACGGAGCCGGATAATATCGGAAGCGCTTAGAAGCGCATCAAGCTCGTCACCTTCAGCCTTGAATAACCTTTCTCCTTCTTCAGCGGAGATCTCCTCATTATTGAACGGCTTTTCGAGTATACGGGCAATGCCGGGTTCGATCCTGGAAAACATCGATTCTAGTCCCGCCAAATCATTAGTATGGTTTTGTTTCTCGTATGAAAACATCACGGTGTCTGCAATTATGGGTTTAAACATTAAGTTATGCCGTTTGCCGCACTTTCAGGTATCGCAATAATTTGCACGAATAACTACACCCCGACTCTGAAGGTCATGCCATTCATAGAATACGTTTCAATCAATATTATGTATGCTTAATCCGAAGCTGAGTAAAGCAGCCTCTGCGCTCATAAATATGATCGAACATCATTTCCGTAGCGAAATCCGGTACCATGCCGTGCGATATACAGACCGTCTTCAACTCAGACATTGAGCTGAAGCCAGGCCGTCCTGTCCAGATATTTCATCCATATGGCGTCTTATTTCCGGTGAAACGAAGCGTCCGGAATCGCCGATGAATTTCGGGTAAATTGTCAGCCGTTCCTTCAGTTCGCACCTCTCTGTTTCGGTAACGGATCGCAGGCTCTCTATCTGCGGCCACGCGCGTTCAGGATTGATATAGTCCATGGTCAAAGGAGATATACCGCCCCAGTCATTTATACCAGCGCGTATGTAATATCCGAAATCGTCCTCGAGATTGGGGGGAGACTGTAAGCTGATGTCGGGGTCCAGGATTATACGTGCGGCGGCGATAGTGCGTGCCATGTCGTACAAATCCGGCTCGGGATGACCAGCCATGGGAATACCGGGTTTGGCCCGGAAATTCTGAACTATGACCTCCTGTATATGCCCGTATTTCCTGTGTATGTCGTTGATGGCAAGGATGGAATCGATGCGCTCGGACCAGGTTTCACCTATTCCGATAAGAATACCCGTGGTGAACGGAACATTCAAATCACCCGCGCGCTCCAGAGTGCGCAGACGCTGGACGGGAACCTTGTCGGGACATGCATAATGCGGGAGCCCTTTATTGGTCAACCTCCTGCTGACATTCTCAAGCATTATTCCCATGCTTCCGGTAACCGGTTTGAGCATTTCAATTTCATCACTGGTCATGGTCCCCGGATTGGCGTGCGGAATCAGACCCGTTTTATTCAGGACAAGTTCACACATGTCCCGCAGATAATCGACAGTGCGCGAGTATCCAAGCACGGAAAGCGCGTCGCGCGCCTCCTTGTAACGAAGTTCCGGTTTCTCGCCCAAACTGAAAAGCGCCTCTTTACAGCCGAGTTCCTTTCCCTTTACTGCGACATCAAGGACTTCTTCAGGAGATATATAACCGGCCGTTTGAGATCCGGGTCGGCGAACAAACGCGCAATAGCCGCATTCGTCCCGGCACAGGCGGGTTAGCGGGATGAAAACCTTTCGTGAATACGTTACAATTCTGCCCCAATGACCGTCCCGCAACGCTGAAGCCTCAGCCAGTAGATTTCTGTACGCATCCCCGCCGATATGTTCCATGGAGTATAAATTTTGCCCGACTCGCATATCCGGCCTTTCGACTCTTGAATATTTTCACGCAGAATTATCTGATGTTCGTTCCCGGCTCCGTTTCCCATACAGGACGACTCTGCAGCGACATCTCCTTTGAAAAAAAGTGTCCTTCAATAAGTGAATGCAGTCAATTGAATCTTGAATTATGACTTCCAGCAGACCCGAATGGACAGCACCATGATGGAAGGATATAGTCCTGAGCATGAGTGATAACTCCATTAACCTGTACGATATGTCCCTGCCGGATATTGAAAACCTCATGAACAAATGGGATGAACCCGCTTTCAGGGCCCGGCAGATTTATCGTCATCTATATGTTCACCTTGGCAACGATCCTAATGAGATGACCGATCTGCCGGTTGCACTACGAGAGCGGATAGCTGAGAAAACCCATTTCGGAGATCTCAGGGTCGACCGTGTACTGACGGGCGACCATGGTATGACTCGAAAGGCCCTGTTTGCAATGCAGGATAATTCCCCGGTTGAATCGGTCCTCATGATATACCCGGACAGGGCTACCGTATGCATATCCTCCCAGTCCGGCTGTCCAATGCAGTGCACATTCTGCGCTACGGGAAAACTTGGCCATCTGCACGACCTTACTCCGGGACAGATAGTTGAACAGGTCTTATGGGCAGCAAGGGAATTGAACAATGTAAGAAAACAGGCGAAAGGCGAAATACCCGGTGCAATATCAAATGTGGTATACATGGGCATGGGAGAGCCCTTCAACAATTATGACAACTGGTGGGCTTCTGTTGAAAGGCTGCACGATCCGACAGGATTCAATATGGGTGCGCGTAACTTCACCGTATCTACGGTAGGCCTTGTTCCGGGTATCCTTAAACTGGCCGAAGCCGATCTGCCGGTGAACCTGGCAGTTTCACTGCATTCAGCCGACGATAAACTACGTTCCGAGATGATGCCGGTCAACAAACGCTATCCCATAACGGAACTGATTGACGCAGCACGGACCTACACAGAAAAAACCCGGCGGCGGCTATCCTTCGAGTACGTCCTGCTCAAGGAGAAGAACGATTTTCCGGAACAGGCACTCCAACTGGCAGGCCTCCTGCGCGGTAACGTAACAACGGGGAAAACCATGCTGTTTCATGTAAACCTTATCCCGTGGAATCCGGTTCCAGGAACATCCTTGAACCGGTCAGACCGCAAACGCGTTATAAACTTCCAGAAAGTGCTGAAGGAACACGGCATACCATGCACTGTTCGGGTGGAACGCGGCACGGATATCGCCGCCGCCTGCGGTCAGTTGGCTGGAGGGGATATAGCCGGAATTAGAGATGAGAACAGTCCCGATTGACCTCGAATGGTCTCCGTGACTCGACTTGCAGCACTCTTTGCGCTATAGGACGGAATACAACTGAATATACGCCATTATATAACGCCCGGGTGGCGGAATGGCAGACGCAAGGGACTTAAAATCCCTTATCCGTAAGGATGTGCGGGTTCGACTCCCGCCCCGGGCACCATTACTTGCATTATACTCCGGTCGATTATAGCCGGCACGATTGCAGGCACATAAATAACTCACTGCTCCGACAGTAGACAATACGCTCAATTGGCGCTTGCAAGAAGCCCACTATAAATACAAGATATCCGGGTTTACTGTCATCATGACCGACAGGAGGCTGGTGGGTTTTATGGGTGGAGACTTATTGATCAGAAATGCCCGCGTTTGGCCTGCATCGGACCAGGACGTGATTGATGACGGATGCGTACTGGTTAGAAACGGGCGTATAGCACGTGTAGGCCGGTTCAAGGCTCGCGCAGACACCATTGTGGACGCCGAAGGTGCGCTCGTCGTCCCGGGATTCATCCAGACTCATATCCACCTGTGCCAGACAATCTTTCGCGGGATAGCCGAAGATCTTCCGCTTCTGCCATGGCTTAAGAATTATATATGGCCCATGGAGGCGGCACACGATGTACAATCCATACGCGCTTCCGCACTACTCTCCGCGGCAGAACTCATCCGCTGCGGGACAACGGCATTTATGTCCATGGAAACCGTCCGGCACACCCACATCGCGTTCGAGGCCATGGCTGAAACAGGATTGATGGGCGTCATTGGGCACTGTCTCATGGACGAGACCGGCGGATACAATCCATTGTGTGTAGATACAGATGAGGCCTTGGATTATTGCGATGTACTTCTTGATCACTGGGGAGAACACGATCGCCTTAAACTCGCCGTGGCGCCCCGGTTTGCGTTGAGTTGCACAGGTAAGAACATGATAAAGGCCTCCGAGTACGCCCGCGACCGGGGACTGCTGCTCCATACCCATGCATCCGAACAAATACCCGAAGTGGAATTAGTCAAGGAAATGACGGGCAAACATAATATCGACTATTTGGACTCCATAGGCCTGTCAGGACCCGATGTATGTCTGGCACACTGTGTTCATACCGAGCAATTTGAACGTGATATGATGGCCGAAAAAGATACGCGTATCCTGCATTGCCCGTCAGCAAATCTAAAATTGGGATCCGGAACGGCCCCCGTACCCGAATACCTCGACATGGGCCTCACTGTTTCCATGGGAGCGGATGGCGCTCCCTGCAATAACAGGCTGGATATTTTCATGGAAATGCGGGAAGCGGCACTGATCCAGAAACCACGGATAGGTGTTGACCGGCTTTCAGCGAAGGAAGTAATACGCATGGCCTCAGAAAATGGTGCCAGGACGCTTCAATGGGAAAAGGAAATGGGAACCATAGAAGAAGGAAAGCGCGCCAATATCGTTCTCCTTGATCAGGATTCCCTTCACGTTGCACCTTCCACAGATCCCGCCACAAATGTGGTGTTTACGCATGTATCAAGTGATGTGGTTATGACCATTGTAAACGGCCAAATACTCTTCGAAGATGGACAGGTCACCACCATCGACGAAGACCATCTACGTGAAGAGGTGCGCATGCAACGCCGCAAACTCCAGGAACGGGCGGGAATAGGTTGATCGGCAGGGCATGAAGCAGTCCTTGCAGGTTAGCTCAGCATAAATAGATCAGCACATTGTTCCCCGGACGCTCGACGCGCTGGCTACGATGGTCACGATTCGAACTACTTCGTTTCAGTACAAGTTCTATTCCCCCACACTGCCGACATATTCAATAATGCTCTATTACCCCATCCACGCGGCGAAGCCATACGTATCCAATGTGTAAACCATGTGCCCGGAATACGATCCCCAAGCGGCGCAGCCAGACGTAGCCAGGAGGACCGCTTTGCGGGACGAAGGCGTAGTCTGGCGGAGGGGGTGGGATTCGAACCCACGAGGCCTTTCGGCCTGCCGGTTTTCAAGACCGGTGCATTCAACCACTCTGCCACCCCTCCCTGCCGTTTGAAAAACTTACGCGGGATAATCTCCCGCCGCGGAAATGCTATATATTTTCATATTACAGCGGAACCAAACGAAGTAAAGGAAACGACATCATAACATGATTTTCATTTCAAATACTCTGACATAAAGGTATAGTAGAATTTCAGCGATGATTATTAAGAATAGTGAAATATTAAAAACAACTGTAATGGAGGTTCATCATTATGCCGACGTATCCTTATAGATGCAAAAAGTGCAATAAGAAATTCGAGACCACCATGACCATAAGCGAGCATGAAAGCCGCAGGGTACGGTGTCCAAAATGCAAGAGTACCGCAGTAACGCAGAGGATATCTGGATTCTTCGCGCAGACATCCAACAAGAGCTGACAGACTGGAAAACCGGCAGGCCGCTTATCCTCCGGTTATGATGCCTTGGCCCGTTAAGAAGCGGGGCGGTAGTGAGTGATTAGTGCGTCATAACAGGTTCCAGTAAGTCACGATATCACGTTGACAGGATTTCAAGGACGCGTATCAGATGGGGGTTGGGTTCCCGGATATGCTTGACCGCCTTTTCCAACGGAGTGAATACAAGATCCCTGTGTATGATCCCTGCCATCACACCGCCTTTCCCTTCCAGTAACGCCTCAACTGCGGCCATACCCAGCCGGCTGGCGAGCACACGGTCCATACAGGAGGGTGATCCGCCTCGTTGGACATGACCCAGAATGCTTACCCGGGTGTCATATCCGGGATACTCATGCTCTATACGTTCGGCCACACTGTACGCCCCACCGGATGAATCCCCCTCGGCAACGATGATTATATATGACGATTTATCCCTGCGGCCTTTCTCAAAACGCTCCATCACCGATACAATATCCGTGGATATCTCCGGAATCATTATGGCTTCCGCGCCCGCTCCTATGCCGCTGCGCAATGCTATGAGACCCGCGTCCTTGCCCATTACTTCCACGATGAACAGGCGGTTATGCGACTCTGCCGTATCACGAATTTTATCAACCACCTCTATGACGGTGTTAATGGCCGTATCATAACCTATTGTGAAATCCGTGCCTTCCAGATCATTATCAATTGTTCCCGGTATGCCCACCACGGGAATATCACACTCGGCCATGAGATCACAGGCTCCACGGAAAGTGCCGTCCCCTCCTATTACAATCAAACCCTCTACACCATTTCTGCGCAGATTCGCATATGCCTCGTCACGTCCATCCCGAGAACGGAACCTCTCGCTACGGGCGGTCTTGAGTATAGTACCGCCGCGATGAATTATTCCAGCTACATCACCAGGGGCAAGAGAGATAAATTCGTTGTCTATCATTCCTTCGTAGCCATGAATGATACCGTCAACTTCCATGCCGTAATATGCCGCTGTACGTACCACAGAGCGTATGCAGGCATTCATTCCGGGCGCGTCACCACCAGACGATAACAAGGCGATTTTTTTCATGGTCATCTCCTGCCATAATCATGTCATATATTCCCATGCCATGCCAGACACTGTTTTATGGGATATCTTTCTTTATTCGGCGGCAAGAATATAGCAGGAATGGATAAGCAGGGATGCTATGACTGATAAAGGCATAATGGATAAATTTCAGGGCATAACCGCTCTTTCCGGAGGTGTAGGCGGCGCGAAACTAGTGGAGGGGTTTGCGCTTATGGAACCGCCAGCGGAGTTGGCCATCATCGGAAACGTCGGTGATGATGTAGAACAGCATGGATTATGGGTATCGCCTGATATGGACATAGTTACATACACACTTGCCGGAATCGTGAACAAATCTGAAGGATGGGGGATAGCCGGAGACACATTTCACTCCCTGAACATGCTTTCACGCCTCGAAGAGGAAACCTGGATGAATCTTGGAGACCGGGATATTGCAGTACATGTTTATCGAACGCGCAGGCGAAAGGAAGGCGCCAGGCCGACCATTATAGCACAGCATATCCGGGAACGGCTGGGCGTGAAATACCCGATACTGCCTCCAACGGATGATTTTCTGCAGACAATGGTGGAAACTGACGCCGGTTCAATGAATTTTCAGGAGTACTACCTGAAAAGACTTTGCGAGCCTGAACCTCTGAATATTTGGTTCAAAGGCGCGGAATCAGCTCAGGCTACCCCTGAAGCCGCCCAAGCACTTCTATCCTCTTCAATTATCGCAATTGCTCCCAGCAATCCTGTCGCCAGCATAGGCCCTATCTTGGCGGTCAACGGGGTCCGCAGTGCCATGATAAAGTCACGGGCGTTTCGTGTAGCAGTTTCCCCCATAGTCGGCGGGCATTCGCTTAAAGGCCCGTCGGCCCGGATGCTCAGGTCACAGGGTTATACTGCGGATCCTATAGGCATAGCTCATTATTATGAAGGCCTTATTGATGCGATGGTCATCGATGAAGCGGACAGAAAATACACGGAAGCTCTGGAAAACATGGGGCTGAAAGTCAGGGTTACACGGACTGTGATGAGAAATAGCGAGGACCGGATACATCTGGCAAGGGAGATTGTTGAGATGGGCCGGTCCAATGCATTATAAATGCGCTGAGTGTTGGGATAATCATGATGAACAACATTAACATTGTTATTCCTGTCAAGGATCCGGAAAACGCCAAGGAACGCCTCGCTTCAATCTTGTCGAGAGAGCAGCGCCGGGCACTGGCCTTGACATTGATCGAACAAACCCTGTCATTCTTCAAGGCCTTCTGTCCACCTGCTAATGTGCTTGTGGTAACAGACTCCAGACGTGTGGCAGGCCGCGCAAGGGAGGAAGGCTACGCAGTGCTGCTGGAATATGAAGCTGAAGGAGAAACCGCGGCCGTGAAAAAAGCTACGTCCTGGAGTTTGGAAAACGGTTATTCCTCGCAGCTGGTTATCCCGGGAGACATGGCTGAATTAAGCACGGAAGACATGCGCCTCCTGCTGTCGCAAAATCGCCCGGATCCTTCCGTCATACTGTGCCCGGCCACCGACGATGACGGAACCAATGCCATACTTGCCACACCACCGAACGCTCTGACCTGGCGGTTCGGATCGATGTCGTTCCATGATTACATCAAACAGGCGGAAACCAGATGTATTCCCTGCTCTATTTTGCGGCTGGAAAGCATGGTACTTGACCTTGATACACCGGACGATATCCGACTTTTCCTTGAGAATGGCACAAACACAGCTTTGAAACAGTTATTCGAAAAATGGAACATCCTTCAAAACTTATAATGCAGGCAATCCCGGATCTTCCGGTAATCAGGGAGGGAGACGACCTTTCCTTGATATTGCAGGAGGGGTTGACCAAATCAGGGATAACAATGGAAAATGGCGATATTCTTGTTATTGCCCACAAGGTCGTGTCAAAGGCCGAGGGACGGGTGGTGTCGCTTGACGCTGTAACACCTTCAAAAGAGGCCCTTGATCTTGCACGGGAAACTCACAAGGATCCTGCAAAAATTGAATTAATCCTGCGTGAAAGCAGGAAGATACTGCGGGTCAAACCTCCGTATAAAGGGCGTGAATCCGTGTTGATTTGCCTGCACCGCTCGGGAATGATCATGGCCAATGCAGGAGTGGATGAGTCCAATACACCGGGAGAACGCACGGTGGTGCTGCTTCCGGACGATCCAGACCATAGCGCGCGCTCACTTAGATCAGGATTGGCTGTACGAACGGGTATCAAACCGGGTGTGATTATTTCGGATTCGTTCGGACGGCCATGGAGAAAAGGCCTTGTGAATGTAGCCATAGGATTGGCCGGAGTTCCAGGAATGGTGGACTTGACCGGCACCTCTGATATTCACGGAAAACAACTGCGCGCTACGATTCCTGCATTTGCCGATGAAACAGCTGCGGCTGCCGGACTGCTGATGCAAAAGTCCGGTAAATCGCCGGCCGTGCTTATAAAGGGATTGCTGTGGAAGGAGGCAGACTGCACGGCGCTTGACCTTCTGCGTCCGGAAACCGAAGATCTCTTCAGATGAAAAACGGATTCCCTGTATCCTTATAAATGGGACAGCTTATTCCCGGCAACATGATACGAAGAGAAAATACAGCCGGTCTGTGAGAATATTTCAGAATACAGTCAGGTTTGTCAGACTACACAGTAATAAACAGCTAAAATTGGAAGGCCTTTCTATGAAGATAGCATTATTGGGAGGTACAGGACCTCAGGGACGCGGTCTGGCACTGCGATGGGCGTTGGCCGGAGTGGATGTCATTGTAGGATCACGCCAGCGTGAAAAAGGAGAAAGGATAGCAGAAGAACTGACGGAACGCCTTGGCAAATCTCCAGGCGGAATAACCGGAATGAGCAATGTCGAGGCCGTTGCGGAGGCTGATGAATTCGTAATACTGACCGTTCCCTACGGAGGCCATAGGGCCACGTTGGAATCCCTGAAGGAGGAATTGAAGGGAAAGATCCTGATTGACGTGGTAGTCCCACTGGCTGAAGACAATCCAAAGAAGGTGATCATGCCGCCGGAAGGTTCCGCAACAGAAGAGGCTCAGGCTATTCTTGGTGACGAATCAGCCGTGGTAGGCGCGTTACATAACGTGTCCGCGCGGGTACTGGACAATATAAGTACCCCCATAAACTGTGACATTCTCATGTGCGGAAACAATAAAAAGGCCAAGGACGAAGCCTCGCCCCTGATAGAAAAACTGGGGGTCAAGGTGTACAATGCAGGCCTTGCGGTAAGCGCACGCGCAATCGAACACCTTACGGCAATCCTGATCCGGCTTAACAGCTCCAGGGAAACCCCGTTCCGTCATGCCGGAATAAAGATATTTCCTGAAAATGAATCATAGCACGTGTTGCATTATGTTGCTTATTGATGAATCCGGCACTGAGCACAGAATACATGCGTTATGTACATGCTCCATCAATCCATGCTAACTTATGATGGAAAAGTTATTCTTTATAACTGCATGCGGCAGGGATATTAGCTGACTTTACGCGGGAGGATCGACCGGTATGCCGGAGTAATCCGGCACACACTTCCGGCGACTTTGCGGAATATCCCCGTAATGAATGCATACCGTTGGATTTGATATGGAATTATCGGTCATGGCTGCTCTGAAACAAAGAATTGAAAGGGCCCGCACCATGTCTGTTACGGACGAGACCGCCCAGGAAATACATCCGGTATCAGCTGTTCGCCAAACAAGCACTGGCCGAATAGCGGTTATCCTTGCAAATATCCTGATTTTCATGTGGTGCGCCGGACAGGCTATGCCCGAAAAAGCTGTTGCAGATGATGAGGAACCACCTTACTGGGAAGTCGAAGCCGAGCGCCGCGCAGAAGTCCGCCGGAACAACCTGGATGCAGTCGGGGATTCCTATGAACGTCGCATGGCGCGGTATGGAGACGATGCTGACAAGTTAATCCTGCCGGGACTCCTGGCGGACCGGAAAAAACAGCTTGTAACAGTACAGGCGGAAGCCACGGGTTTGACCGGAAATGAACCCGTTGAATTCTTCCTTATAGCCGAAGCCAGCGGGCACGACTACGAAGCCATTGCTGTGTCGCTGGCTAAACCGAGCGATATTCACAAGGCATTGGAATTCATAGGGATGGAAGCTGGCAGACCGGTTGAGCCGGAGGCCCGGCATTTCTGGCCGCGAGGCGAGCGTGTAATTATGACGTTTCGCTGGGAGGATGAAGGAAACGCCGTGAGAGAGTTCAGGGCGGAAGATCTTACCAAGGATCTTAAAATCGGGGATTCCATGCCGCAGTCCGGACTCGTGTTTGTCGGATCGCAATGGATAAAGGATAAGGCGGCCGGTGAAAAAATATATGCAGCGGAATCCCCCATGGGGCCGCAGGCCATAGCTTCCAACTATAATGAACCGACGACTATCTTCGATGTGCCCAGACTGGCGGCCCAGTCCGAAGTATATGAGCGTTATATTCCATATCCCGGACGCCAGCCTCAATCAGGAATACTGCTGGATGTTATCCTTGAACCCGAATTCAAGGATGGTCACGAGCGGGTCATCAATTTGACCCTTACAGTAAAGCCGGTAGGAGATGTAGCGGCTGATGATATAGCCGATCTACGATTCCGGCTCATGGACCACCGGAACGAACCCGTGCACGACGGCGACGGATTGCAACATGTCCTGTCTGCATTTGAACGCTTCATAACCAATAGGCATGATCCGTTTGTCACAGTCATTCCCCACAGGAACCTCACTCTAG
>SLRP01000059.1 GCA_007130845.1 Kiritimatiellia bacterium
AAACGATCCGTACCGATCGAATAGAGCATGCATTTCCCAAAGAATTCGGCCGGAATTCTGACGGTCTTCGCACCTTGCCAGGTCGGATTTGAAGCTGTGCTACACTGGGGGTGGCTGTATGATTTGCTCGAAGAGATCCCGGGCATCGAGCGCATCGTAATGGCCAATCCGCTACATGTACGACTGATCGCGTCGGCCCAGATCAAGACCGACAAAGTGGATGCGTACAAGCTGGCGCAATTACTTCGATCTGGAATGCTGCCGGGTTCAAGGGACAGACACCATTACGCAAGTCGTTGATTTCCAAAGCCGGTATTCTAGCTCCCCATAAAACTTTCCGTACGAAATCGGACAAAATGCAACTATTTCTCTGTCCCTTCTGTCCTCCTGTCCCTTCTGTCCTCGATGAGTTTCATATCCGGGGCCGACAAGCAACCATCGAGCTCGCACGCGCTGCCGGTCTAGACTCAACAAAGCATGTCCTTGACGTCGGTAGCGGCGTCGGAGGGCCGTCACGCTGCATCGCTCGCGAATTCGGATGCAGAGTCACCGGCATCGACCTCACCGACGAGTACTGCCGCGTAGCGTTTATGCTGGCGGAGCGCATTGGGCTATCGCGCCTCGTAAGCTATCAACAGGGCGATGCGCTCAACCTGCCGTTCCCGGACAGAACTTTCGACGTTGTCTGGTCCCAGCATGCCGCGATGAATATTGCCTACAAGGAAACGCTGTATCGTGAGATGTACCGCGTCCTGAAGCCCGGCGGAGTGCTGGCGATCTACGACATCCTCGCCGGACCTGCCGGCCAGATTATTTTCCCGGTCCCGTGGGCACGTCGACCTGAGACGAATTTCCTTGTCACTCCCGACGAGCTCCGCCGGCTGCTGGAGGAAAGCGGCTTCAAGATTTTGGCCTGGGAGGACACTACATCGGCCGCTAAGGATTGGTTTGCAAGTA
This sequence comes from Kiritimatiellia bacterium, assembly GCA_007130845.1. Lineage (GTDB taxonomy): Bacteria > Verrucomicrobiota > Kiritimatiellia > SLAD01 > SLAD01 > SLRP01. Next base: position 958 of record SLRP01000059.1, read on the forward strand.
TGGCCTGGAATATTCAACAGGGCGGCCTTCCGACGCTTGGCTTTCACGTTCTGCTAGGGCCGGATTTCCAGACAATGGTTCAGAACCAGCGGCAAAGCCTTGAAAAGGGCCGCATGATTCTTGTTCAGGTCGTTGGGAGTAAGTGAGGACACCAGCCATCCGTTGCTGCGGACGAGTCGCAAACGTCGCTGGAGAATAAAGGCAGTGCGCCGGCAATAGGGAAGGAATTCTGTATCGGTGTGCGTGTTAACCCGGGATTTTGCCCTTGATTGATGGATTATTTGAGTCAACATATAATAATTAGTGTATAGCCCGATAAGAAAGTAAGGAGGCACTTATGAAGGCAAACACCGTGTTTTCGGGGGCTGCGATGCTCGCCTGTCTTTTTCTGTTCAACACACAAAGCTCCGCGGAAAGTGACGAATGTCCCTGTTGCTACGTGCCCGAGACGGGTTCCATCCCCGAACTGGCCCGTTATGAAAGCCCCGCTAAGGCCGCGAACAATCCAGGCGGGCAAGAGGGAGAGAAACAGTCGCTAGGATACGTGGATTTCCAGGTCAGGGGAGATGAATCCATTCAGGAAGACTTCGACCGTGGGCTCGGTATGTTGCATCATATGATGTATCGTCAGGCGCGTTCGATATTCGAGGAGATCGCCGAAAAGAATCCCGACAGTGCGATGGCATATTGGGGCATTGCTACTTCCCTGTTCCAGCCGCTTTGGCCCGGGCGTCCGAGCGCCGAGGACTTGCACCGTGGCTGGGAATTAAGCAACAAGGCGCGTGAATTGGCTCAAACCGATCGTGAACGGCTACTGATCGATGCTACTGCTGCGTTCTTCAGAGATCCGGAAACGGCCGATTACTGGAGACGCATTGCGCGCTGGGCAGAAGGCATGGAACAGGCATATGAGGCCCATCCCCATGACCTGGATATCGCGGCGCTGTACTGCCTCTCGCGTGTAACATTGGCGCAGGTGGTCCGGAACCGCGAGCCTCTGCTGGACGAGGCCGAGCGTGTGTTGCGCGAGGTGTATGAACAGGCTCCGACGCACCCGGGCGCGATTCACTACAGCATACATGCCACTGACGTGGACGGCCGCGCCGAAAATGCCCTGGACATGGTTGAAGCGTACGGCGAGATAGCGCCTGACGTGCCGCACGCATTGCATATGCCATCGCATATCTACGTGCGACTAGGCCACTGGCCTGAGGTCATCGATTGGAACGAGCGTTCGGCGAAGGCGGCCCTGAACTTCCCGGTGGGCGACCGGGTGTCGCTTCATCATATCCATGCGCTGGACTATAAACTCTACGGCTATCTGCAACAGGCAGACGATGAACGCGCCCTCGAAGTGCTTCAGGAAGCATTGACCACCGCACCATACCAGGATGACTTTGTCGTCGGTTTTCACAAGGCAATCATGCCCGCCCGCTACGCCGTGGAACGACGTGAATGGGAAAGGGCTGCGGGGATCCAGCCCGAGCAGCCCGATTACCTTTCGTGGGAACGATACGGCTGGCCACGCGCCATCAGTTGGTTCGCGCGCGGCATGGGTGCGTTGAAGACTGGAGACCTGGAAGAAGCGCGCAAGACCGAAAGGCGTATAATCGCATTGCGAGACGAGGCTCGAGAGGCCGGCGAACAGGCGTTCGAAACATACATTGAAGTTGATCGGCTGATCTTGAGCGGCTGGCTGGCGTGGGCCGACGATGAGCACGACAAGGCTGTGGATCTCATCCGCCGGGCCGCAAAACTTGAGCCGACCGTGGAGAAACATCCCGTAACACCGGGCGCTTTGTATCCGCCGTACGAGGCGCTTGGCGACCTGTTCATGGAGCTGGGTCGTCCCGAGGAGGCCTTGGATGCCTATGAAGCGGGTAACGACATGTGGCCGGGACGTCGCAACACTTTGCTCGGCGCTGTACAGGCGGCACAGGCACTAGGTAATGACGAACATGCCCGTATTTTCTATGAGTAACTGCAGAGCGGTGGCTTCAAAGGAGAGGGGGATACCTAATGAAGGCTGTTGCTCGATTCCTTCTCAGGGGCTGCTGTGTCTCACTCCGCCGGGCGCTTACTCTGTAAGCTTATAAACCTTGTCGTGCTCGCGTGCGTGTTCCTCGACCTTGATGCCGACGCTGTCACCCGGGCCGGCCTTGTCCACATGCTTGTGCTCCACCTCCATGGATTTCACAGTGGCCGTGAAGTCCGAGGTGTGGCCCTTGACGTGAATGGTATCACCCACGGACAGTTCTCCATCAGTAATATTCACGGTCATGACGTGGATGTGATTGAAGTAATGCGTGACCACTCCGATTTCCTGTTCGCTCATGGTATGCGCCCTCCTCTTACCATAATACCCGGAACCGGAGGATTGCTCAATGGTATTCAACCGTACGCATTTCGTCTGCCGGGAAGAAATCAATTAAGGGGCTGATACAATTACTACGCAAATCGTTCATATTCAATGCGGTTATTTTCGCGCAACACATACTTCCTGCATAAAGCTCGGAAAACATGGCACAATTTCTCTGTCCCCTATGTCCCAATTTCTCTGTCCCCTATATCCCACCTATATCCCACAATTTCTCTGTCCCCTATGTCCACCCTATGTCCCACCTATGTCCTCCTATGTCGCTATGTCCTATGCCCCGCATAGTGGTTTTTTCTGGAGTTTTAACGTTTTTAAGAGATTAATCGCAAAATATTCAAAAAACATTAAACACAGTTTATCGGGGTTCCTACTAATATTGTATAAGGGGTAGCAGGGAAACCGCCAACATGGAGGTGTATGATGAATTGTCGATCACGAGCGTTGTGTTATGTAATCGCGCTTGGTCTGATCGGGGGCAGTCCTATTATGGCTGAGGACGAGCCTGCAGAACCTGAACCCTTAGATCCGTCTCAAGGTGAAGTTGCAGAACCGCCTGAGACGGATCAACCCGCTGTTGCTTCGGACATGGCGGAGCGATACGGCGTCTCGATAGAAATCATCGAAGGCCTGCGCGATGACGGTATGGGGTTCGGTGAAATCGAGATTACGTTGGCCTTGGCACAGCGCATTGAGGCCGACGGAATTGTCGAGAAGGGCGAAGGCCTCCCCACCATCCTGGCAGCAAGAGAGGATGGCAAGGGATTGGGCCAGATTGCACAAGATCACGGCCTCATTCTAGGTGAAGTCATCAGTGACGTCCGAGGTGAGGCGCCGGAGCGGCCGGAGCG
>SLRP01000048.1 GCA_007130845.1 Kiritimatiellia bacterium
TCGCTATAATCATTGAGACTGATTCCGGGGCTCAGGACACAGCGCTGCCGAGCTCTTCCGCTATTTCTTCCGCCAGTTCATCGGCCGCTTCTACGGCCATTGCCTTGCGTTGTTCACTGTCGCTGTATATGAACTCGTACTGACCATCAGCCCACGCTATTGACAGCTCGTAAATCCCTACGGCCTGAAAGGCATCGCGAATAAGCGGTGAGAGGGAATCGCGGGGATCTTCCTCCTTGAATGTATCCCCGGAAGACGCAAGGAGTACGAGGCGCTTTACCCGGTGCAGGGGACGCGCTCCCGTTTTATCAAGATTATAGGTTACACTGGGAGAAAGAACCTGATCCATCCACGACTTCAGGATTCCAGGAGCCGAATAATTCCACATTGGAACGGTAAGGACGACTACATCGGATTCATTGAAAAGCTTGCCCTGTTCAATCGCATAAGCCCCTTCCTTGCTTTCTAGTTCGGTAGGTTGATGGCCTTCAATGAAAACCGGATACCAGAATCCACGTATTGCCTGGTATGACAGATACGGCGGTGGATTCTCATACAGATCAACATTTGTGATATTGGTATCAGGGCTCAACTGAGCAATTTTCGTAAAAAAAGCTACAGCAAGTTGCTTGGTGGCAGATTCCTCGGTCGGTTTAGGGTCGGCACATATATGCAGAATGTTCATTTTTCCTCCTCAATTTTTAGTTTAGCAGATAACATTATCATATGATCAACCGGATGGTAAGCCTGTCCGGCATTATTCAGGGTCATCACGGCTCGGCTTTCCAAGCCTTGCCAGGTAACGACTCAACTCGCGTCCATACTCGGTATCCTGTCCCAGAAGGGCAAGCTGTTTATGCACAACAAGCAATCCTTCAGGGCCTGACTCCGCTTCTTCCGCGGAGGGGAAACGCCGTTCCGGATTAGGATCCAGGAAACGCTGAAACAGATATACAAGGTGTTCGTTGCGTTTCACGTGATCGGGCAGCATGTCCGGCAGTCTGTCGAGAAGGGTCACCTTGAAATCATAGAGTTCTGATTCCGACATGCCTTCCATATCGACAAGAGGCTCTCCGCGGATCAACTCCAAGCCTACCAATCCCAAGCTGTATAGATCGGTAGTGACATTGCTTGGCTCTCGTCTGTGTGTTTCCGGGGCCATATACATGGGGCTGCCCAGCAGAAAGCCTGTCTTTTCGTTTATCATTACAGCGCGTCCGAAATCGATCAATTTTCCGTAACCAAGACGGTCTATCATGATATTGGCGGGTTTTATATCACAATGCACGAAACCCAGTTTATGCAACTCTTCCAATCCCAGCAGTGCCTGACGCATAATGTACAGAGCTATACCGGGTTGAATCCTGACGCGCTCGTCTTCAAGGCGGAAAATAACATCTATCAACCGATTCCATTCCTTGTCACGTGAGTGTAGGCGCACCACGTTCAAATTGTTTTGACGTAAAAAACATCGCAGGTCGCTGCCATCAATGACTTCCATCTGGATATATCCGACTCCATTGGCCTCTTCGTAGATATCCCGCGCTACGAGGTTCGGACTCCGGACGGTCTGCAGTCGCGAGGTCTGCACCGCCAGACGGCCCATATCCGTCCAGTATTTTTTTGCGCTGGGATAGATGCCCGGATCAAATATTTTTATTGCGTGACGGGTTATGGAGCCGCGCGCGCCCTGTCTCAAGCCCAGGAATACGATGCCCTGCCGTCCCCGTCCCAGTTCACTTTCCAACAGATAGGCCACCGGATAGTATATTGCCCGTGCCCTTATAATCGCCTGAAAGTTCTCCACCAGTTGCCGGCTGCCGATTCCAAATCCCCGATCCGACTTATCCCTTGTCGGTGATAGATCCGTTATCGTATCCTCGTCTGCGAGTTGAATATATGCCGTTCTGGTCTCTGATGCTGACTTCTTCATTTCATGAGTTTACGCGCCAATATGTTTTTGGCAATATGCTTTAATAATATGGGTAGCGAAAGTCTCTATCGAATATTGCATCAGGCCTGCCCTGATGTTCTATTCAAGGTTGTGCCGGGCAAAACACTAATTCTACATGACTTTAGTTTATTATAATTAATGGCGTATCCGGCAAATAAAGGGGGGGTAATCGGGTCAAGCCGAGTCCGCTCCGGAAATTTAAACATGTATTCATACCTGTTGTCGGTTAAATCGCATGCCAAGTTTACCATTTGATGAAAGTGGGTTACTATGAAGAACATATCCTCTCGAGAAATTCATGATTACATCCACGAACTATTGCCTCGAAGAGGCAAGGTGCTGGAGGAAATGGAGGCCTATGCCGAGGAGCACAATTTTCCCATTGTTGGTCCGCATGCCGGGAGGTTTCTGCGCCAATTGTCCGATTTGAAAAAGCCAAAGACGATATTTGAAATGGGATCCGGTTTTGGTTATTCGGCCATTTGGATGCTGGGAGGAACTGCAACGGCAAGGATTATTTGTACGGAAAGCAATGAAGAGAACGTACAGAAGGGGCTGGAGTGGATGAAGAAGGCTGGAATAATAGAGCGGGTGACATATCACACGGCCGACGCGTTCAGGGTGATTTCCCAGACAGCGGAAAAGTTCGACATGATTTTCAACGACGTTGACAAGGAGCAGTATCCCGAAGCGTTCTCCGTAGCGCTGGCAAAACTGCAACCAGGCGGATTGCTTGTCACGGATAATGTTTTATGGGACGGGCGGGTTGCTGACCCTGATAACAATGATCCTTCAACTAAGGCCGTGAGGGAGTACAACCGCCTGATGTTCGAGACCCCCGGTGTATATTCCTGCCTCATTCCAATTCGTGACGGCCTCGGAGTAACAATCAAAGGCATATGACGCAGGAACGTATTTTCCGCCTCACTCGGCATTACACCATCAATGACTGCTCCCGTACAAGCGTTCGATATTGCCATCATAGGAGGTGGTATAGTTGGGCTATCCACAGCGATGAATATTGCCCGTCGGAACACCTTTTCCATCCTTCTTCTCGAGGCGGAAAACCGGCTTGGTTCACATCAGACCGGACATAACAGCGGGGTTATACATTCCGGGCTGTATTACAAGCCGGGTTCATTAAAGGCCAAAAACTGCGTTTTGGGCCGGGAACGGCTCTATAACTTCTGCAGGGAAGAGGGTATTGAGTTCAAACGATGCGGTAAGATTGTGGTAGCGGCATCTGAAGATGAGCTGTACCGGTTACGAAATCTGGAGGCCCGGGGACGTGCCAACGGTTTGCATGGTATAAGACGGCTGGGTTCCGGGGATATTAAGGAATACGAGCCATATGCAGGCGGGATTGAGGCTTTGCATGTACCGGATACCGGCATAGTCAATTTTCAAAACGTATCTGAACGGTATTCCACGATTGCAATGGAGTTCGGCGCTCGCATTGAGACATGCGCGGAAGTTCGTTCCGTAAGCGTCGGCCCCCGGGAATTTATGCTGATAACTGATCGTGCTGAGTTCAAGGCGCACTGTATCATCAACTGTGCAGGTTTATACTCGGATCGCATTGCGCGAATGTGCGGGCTGGAGCCGGGACTTAGAATAATCCCGTTTCGGGGCGAATTTTACAAATTGCTTCCAGAAAAGGAATACCTGGTCCGGAATATGATATATCCGGTACCTGATCCTCGATTCCCTTTTCTTGGAGTTCATTTTACAGTAACAGTGGATGGTTCTGTTAAGATCGGACCAACATCGATGCCTGCATTCTGGAGAGAGAACTACAATGGGATTGATAATTTCAACACCTCTGAGATACTAAATATACTTACGTGGGAAGCCAGATTGTTCCTTTCCAATAAATTTGGTTTCAGAACCCTGGCAGTGGATGAGATAAAGAAATACAACAGGAAATATTTTACCAGTCTTGCCCGAGGTATGGTAAACAAGATGGACGAAAATGGCTTTACTCAATGGGGCGCTCCGGGTATCCGGGCTCAACTTCTTAACGTAAAAACCATGGAAATGGTAATGGATTTTGTTGTTGAGGGAGACAAAGAAAGTGTACATATTTTAAATGCAGTATCACCGGCTTTCACCTGTAGCACAACCTTTACCAAATGGGTTGTGGGAAATCGAGGAATAGATTTATTCCGTTTATGATCAGGGCTGCTGAA